>WAHY01000004.1:1843-33954 GCA_009873635.1 Nitrospinota bacterium | reverse complement strand
CCACGAAAACTGGTCAAAGCAATGCGGCAACATGAAATCAATATAACCATCGATCTGAATAGTGGAAAAGAGTGGGAAGAAGTTTTCACTTGTGACTTTTCTTATGACTACGTCAAAATCAATGCGGAATACACAACCTAGGCGGAATACCTCCACACGCCGCTGGATACCTGATCCATTCTGTATTAAAATTAAAAGCTAATAGACCCTGATGATTTTTTCCCAACGACCGATAAGGAAAACCAAGAATGGCTTTGCTGGAAATTAAAAACTGTCTGGACCCTGTTTTGAGGAAATTATGCCTTCCCGTCGAAAATATTGACGGAGAACTTGTCACTCTTGCAGAAAATATGGTGGAAACCACTCTCGCAGCACCGGGGGTGGGCCTGGCCGCCAACCAGATTGGCTTGCCGTGGAGACTGTTTGTGGTCAATATTGGTGTTGAAACTGACAAAGAAAATCTTGTTACGGTGGTCAACCCGGAAATTACCGCAATGGAAGGAAGCGAGCTCGGCGAAGAAGGCTGCCTGAGTATTCCCGATGTGATTGCAGAGGTCAACCGGGCCAGCCAGATAGAAATTAAAGGCTATGACCTGGATGGCAATGAAGTTCGCTATGAAGCCGAGGGATATTTGGCCAGAGCATTTCAGCATGAAATGGACCATTTAAACGGGGTTCTTTTTTGGGACAAGCTGGGTAAAATGAAGCGCGATATTTTAAAACGGAAGTTCAAAAAGAAACTAAAAGAGCAGGATGCATGAAAATTGTTTTTATGGGAACGCCAGAATTTGCGCTTCCAACCCTGAAAGCCCTGCATCATTCCTCTCATTCCATATTGTCTGTCATCACTCAGCCCGACAAGCCAAAAGGACGGGGACAGAAACTTATTCTTTCGCCAATAAAACAATATGCGCTGGATTCCAATCTGCCAACACTGCAACCAAAAACAGTTAACGACCCTGAGTTCATTGAGTCGTTAAAAAAAAATCAACCTGACTTGATCATAGTGGTCGCTTTTGGACAAATATTGAGCGAGGCTTTTCTTAAAATACCCAAACAGTTCTGTATTAACCTGCATTCATCGCTTTTGCCGAAATACAGGGGCGCTGCCCCCATTCATCGGTCAATCCTTAATGGTGATACCAGGACGGGAGTCACCACTATGATAATGGATAAAGGAATGGATACGGGAGATATTCTCTTAATGAAAGAAATCCCGATAAATGAGGATGACAACGCGCAAACGCTGCATGATACATTGGCTGAAACAGGAGGCGCCCTTGTTATTGAGACTATCAAAAGACTCGAAGAAAATACCCTGCTGCCCACTCCGCAAGATCACAGTCAAGCCACATATGCGGCAAAGTTAAAAAAAGAAGAGGGCCTGATTCATTGGGAACAAACTGCAAAAATCATTTCATATCAGGTTAGAGGTCTGACCCCATGGCCAGGAACCTACACTTTGTTGAACAAAAAAAGATTGCGAATATTGAAGGTCATTATTAGCGATGGTGCTCCTGATGATGTTCCGGGTAAAGTTGCTCGAATTACCGATATAGGTATTGAAGTGGGCACCGGAGAAGGACGACTGATCATCACAGAACTTCAACCGGAAGGAAAAAAAAGCATGTCAGCCAAAAGTTTTATGGCTGGACATAAAATTGAACGGGGAACCTTGTTTGACCCAGCCCCATCTCCCAACCAATCATGAGGTTAGCATGCCAAGAACATTAATAACAGGTGGCGCAGGATTCCTGGGTTCGCATTTATGCGAGTATTTTTTAGATAAAGGCCATGAGGTAGTCTGCATGGACAATCTCATCACCGGATCCAGAGATAATATATCCGGTATAAAAAGCGAGAAATTTCAATTTATCGAACATAACGTCTCTGAGTTTATCGACCTGGAGGGCGATTTGGATTATATTCTGCATTTCGCCTCCCCTGCCAGCCCGATTGATTATTTGGAACTCCCTATTCAAACCCTTAAAGTCGGAGCACTGGGCACTCACAACGCTCTTGGGCTTGCGAAAGCCAAAAACTCCACTTTTCTTCTTGCTTCCACTTCAGAGGTTTATGGAGACCCTTTGATCCATCCACAACCAGAAGAATATTGGGGAAACGTCAACCCCATTGGCCCCCGTGGTGTCTACGATGAAGCCAAGCGGTTTGCGGAAGCCATAACCATGGCCTATCATCGGACTCATGGTATTAACACCAAGATCGTTCGTATTTTTAATACCTATGGCCCGCGCATGCGAGTTAACGACGGACGCGCCATCCCCAATTTCTTAAAACAGGCACTCACAGGAAAAGATTTAACAGTCTACGGAGAAGGTTCCCAGACAAGGAGTTTCTGTTACGTATCGGACCTCATTGAAGGCATTTATCGCCTGCTCATGTCAGACCAGAATAACCCTGTAAATATAGGCAACCCCAATGAAATGACCGTCCAGGAGATGGCCAATAAAATTTTGCAAGCTACTGACAGCAAGAGTAAGATTGTTCACGTTCCTTTACCTGAAGACGACCCCAAAATACGTCAGCCCGATATCACGCGCGCTAAAAAATATTTAAACTGGGAACCCGTAGTGGATTTAGATAAGGGACTTCAATCAACCCTGGAATATTTTAAAGAAAAAGTGCAATCCTGAAACCCAGGACTCCAACATGACGGGAAAAAACAAATCTGCCATAAAATACTGGCCGGAAGACGAGCGCCCGCGTGAAAGACTGATAAGATACGGAAGCAATTCATTATCTGACGCACATCTATTGGGTATCCTCATTGGCTCTGGAGATCGGCGATCAAAAAAAATGCGGTGGATTTAAGTAGAGATTTACTCAAGGTATTTGGCAGCCTGGAAAACATAGATCAGGCAACAGTAAATGAAATATGCCAGGTAAAAGGAATAGGCTCTGCCAAAGCAGCGCTTGAGGTTGGAAAGCGAATGTCCTCTAAATCAGCAAGCTTAAAGACCGAATTGAAATCCAGCCAGGCGTTGGTAACGTAATTTGCGCCGTTTATGAGAAACCTGAAAAAAGAAATTGTAAAAATCGTTTTGCTGGATAATAAATTACAACTCATAAAGGATTTGACCGTATCTGAAGGAAGCTTAAACGCCAGCATTGTCCACCCAAGAGAAGTAATGATTCCGGCTATTCGTGAGTCCGCAGCTTCATTTGCCTTGCTTCACAATCACCCAAGCGGGGACCCTTCTCCAAGCCAAAAGGATTTTGAGATCACTCATCGTCTAAACCAGACTGGAAAGATTGTAGGTATCCATATGATCGACCACATTATTATTGCAGGAAGCGGGTTTTTTAGTTTTGCTGATGAAGGCTTGCTGTAGAATAGAAACATCTGATTGTAAAATTTTTATTAACCGATTTCACAAATGAGGAGCTATGCAACGAGTTAGGGATTTCCTTTATACCAGCGCAGAATTAAAAAAGAAGGTCGCCGACACTCTTTCAGGAGACATTCTTGAAGCCGCCAACCGAATAAATGCCCGCCTTAAAAAGGGTGGAAAACTTATTTTAATGGGTAATGGGGGGAGTGCCGCTGATTCACAACACATAGCCGCTGAACTTGTGGGTAGATTCAAAAAAGAACGCCAGGCCATTCCAGCTATCGCATTAACTGTAGACACCTCTTCGCTAACCGCCTTGGGTAATGATTATGGATTTGAAACCATTTTTGCAAGGCAATTCGAAGCTTTGGGTCGGGAAAATGATGCGGTGGTTGGTATTAGCACAAGCGGTAATTCGAAAAATGTTGTGAGAGCTCTGGAAAAAGCTAATTCAATAGGTGCAGAGACTATTGGACTGCTGGGTAACAATGGGGGTAAAATAAAGGAGGTCGCAAACTTATCAATTGTTGTTCCTTCCAATGACACTGCTAGAATTCAGGAAGTGCATATAACTATCGGACATATTATTTGCGAACTTATTGAAGAAGGCTTGTAAATGAAAGAAAAGTTTAAATATTTTTTCAGCAGTGATGAACGGCCCAAAATCCTTGTTATCGGCGACTTGATTCTTGATGAATATATTTGGGGAGGTGTGAGTCGAATCTCTCCAGAAGCACCCGTTCCCATTCTGGAAACACGCTCCGAAAATCTTGCCCTGGGAGGAGCAGCCAATGTTGCTAACAACCTTGTTGGGCTTGGTTGCGAAGTCCATCTATGCGGTGCCATCGGACAGGACGAAAAAGGTGACAAACTTTTAAAAACCATCCATGACCGGTCTATTCAAACGGAAGGGATTTTCCGGTTTGTTCATCGCCCAACAACTACCAAGATTAGAATAATCGCCCACAACCAGCAGATTCTACGTGTCGACAAAGAAGATAACCGGCCTATCACAGAAGAAACAGAAAAAAAATTAATCCAATATATTAACCAGGTTATTCCAACAATGGATGGGGTCATCTGTTCTGATTATCACAAAGGTATTCTGACGGAAAAAGTTATCAAGGCTGTTATGCGCAAAGCCCAGAAATCAGAAAAGGCTGTTATTGTCGATCCCAAAAACTCGGATTTTTCACTTTATAAAGGTGCCACTGTTATCACCCCAAACTTGAGGGAGGTTGCAAGCTCGGTTCCCATTAAGATCAAAGACAAGGAAGATCTGGGTCGCGCCGCCGAATATCTGTTAAATTTGACAAAAGCACAGGCTATCCTCATCACACAGGGTAAAGATGGGATGTCATTATATAAATCCAAAGAAAAACTTATATCAATTCCTACTGTAGCCAAAGAAGTCTTTGACGTAACCGGAGCGGGAGACACTGTCATCAGTGTTTTTAGCATGGCAATGTTTGTAGGTTTCGATTACCAGGAAGCAGCATGGCTTTCAAATATGGCTGCAAGTGTTGTTGTCGGCAAAGTGGGAACTGCTGTCGTAACCCTTGAAGAGATTAATGAGTTTCTGCAAGAGGAAATGTTACGAACTTCTCATACTGTCCTGGGTCTTGAAGAACTGAAAAAAATAATCAGCATGGCGAAGAGCACAGATAAAAAGGTTGTATTCACTAACGGTTGCTTCGATCTTATTCACGGAGGACATATTGAGTTCCTGCAAAAAGCAAAATCTCTAGGGGATATCCTTGTAGTGGGACTAAATACCGATCAATCCGTTAAAAAATTAAAAGGGGAAAATCGACCTATTAAAAATGAAAGGGAACGTGCAAATATTCTTTCGGCTTTGAAATATATAGATTACATAACCATGTTTAATGAAACCACTCCGGAAAAACTCATCCGGGAAATCAGACCGGATATTCTGGTAAAAGGAGACGATTATAAAATCGATGAAGTGGTCGGTCGGGAAATCGTTGAAGGTTATGGAGCAAAAGTCGAACTCATTCCTATAGTTAAAGGGCATTCAACCACAGGGACCCTGGAACAAATTTTGGAAAAACATAAAGCCAGTTGATCCTCAATCATCTCAAAAAATTTCACGCCAGGTGCTTATCGGGAATAAGGAAGTTTTTAACATAATCTGAAATTCCCTCCTCTAACGAAGTTATCGACTCCACATAGCCCGCTGACCGAATTTTTTCCATTTCTGCACAAGTGTGGTATTGATATTGATCCCTGATCGATTCAGGCATATCAATATAATTAATATTCACTTCTTGATTCATCGCAAGAAAAACCGATGAGGCGAGGTCATTCCAGTTTCTCGCCTTGCCTGAACCCACATTAAATATTCCACCAATATCCTTATGTTCCAGAAAAAACAGGGTCATTGCTACCGCATCACGGACATATAAAAAGTCTCTCTCCTGACCTCCATCGCCATATTCGGGCTTATAAGACTTGAACAAATTTAATTTTCTCGAATCACGTATCTGCATAAATCCCTTACGAACCATACTTTGCATGTCGCCTTTATGATATTCATTTGGACCAAACACATTAAAGTATTTCAATCCCACAATGGTCGTTAAGGCACCCACTTTTTTGGCCCACAAGTCAAACCACTGTTTGCTGGCACCGTATAAATTGAGGGGGACAAGGTTTTCCAAATATGATTCATCATCGGAGTAACCGTTTTCACCTGCGCCATAAGTTGCAGCACTCGAGGCGTATATAAAACGAACGTCCTTTTCCATGCAGAACTTGGCCAGAGATTGCGTGTACTCGAAATTATTTTCACGCAGGTAGGCTTCATTAGTTTCAGTAGTGGATGAACATGCCCCCATATGCAGGATAGCAGAACACCCCTTGATCCCCGGCACCTCCTTTAAAAAATCGTCTTTACCCACCCATCTGGAATAATTAAGATTATCAAGATTCTTCTGCTTTTCCGGGTGATCCACATCATCCACCAGCCAGATATCATCAATCCCTTTCTGGTTCAGCCCATGCACCAGAGCACTGCCTATAAACCCCGCGCCTCCAGTAACAATTATCATTTATTATCCACTCCTGGTTCTTTAATGCGATAACTTAAAAATTTCCTGAATGCTCCTTGTCGGGGATGTCTTTTAAACTTAACATCCATCACAGACAAACTACCTGTTCCTTGTGAAACAAATATCGCAGGATTCCAACTTCGATTAAATATATTACCCCCGTAGGGATGGTCTATCACCCAATCATTAGGCAGCCAACTGGGATCTAGAATTATACTATTTCTATCCATGTTTCCTCCCACAAAAGCCGCAGAAAAATCCTTTTTGAATCCAGAAACTTCCACTAAGTTCAGAATCAAACCCTGGGCCTCATTAGATAAAAGTTTCTTGTTTTCGATAGCAACCGTAAAAGAATCCCGAAATCGAATCAAGGGTCTGGTTCCTGAAGGGCTTAAGAATTTTTCCCATACAAACGGCCCTGCACCAAAAATGGCGGGGTTTAGACCTAATTTCTCCCATCCCTCCAAGGGCTGCAACCAACCCTCTTTTAATTGATAAAATACAAATGGGCCAAAATGCCCCGCAACCTCTAAAGCCTTTTCAGGAAGGGCTGGTCCTTTCTTTTTAGCATTACGGGTTAACACGGGAAAGTTAAATAAGTGACTATCTTTTGTTGCTATCTCCTGATTTATCGAAATCCTGTTTTTCTTATACCCTAAAAAATAAACCTCTCCCATTTTCCCATCCTGAAGAATATTTTCGACTCTTTCTCGCATAGCGCGAGCCCCATACAGGTAAAATCCTACATGCATAGTTTTCGAAACCAGAACCAGGTCATTGGGTTCTAACTTTTCTACAAATTCCTGAACCTTATCCAAAGGATCCCGCGATACGCGCTTGGGATAAATATGTTGAAAGAAATTCAAACACGAAATTACGAATAAAATAACTGCTATAACAACTGGTATAGCCAGGTTCTGTTTCGCATTAAATTTTTTGTTTATTGCTAATGGGAATCCCATTCCAATTTCCCGGACGCCAGACACCGTAAGCATCAAGACAAAAGGTTGCAGGTAATAATACGTCCTGGGGTGCGGAATACCAGGAAGTATTCCCAACAAATATCCCACTATCCCGATAAAGACAGGTCCCAAACAAACACAGCTTATCAGCATTGCAATGATTTGATTATTTCGGAACAGGTTTCTTGCCCCCAGCAACGCAAGAAAAAGAAACAATACACCGGCCTGCTCAAAAGGGCTAAACCATTCATTCAATATTGCTGGAAAAAACAGGGGCAAAGTTGTTGTTGCAGCTCGCGCAGTCGCATCGGCCAACATGGCTGAATCTATCAGCACGTAAAATTGAAAATAAAACCCTGATCCACCAATCAGGCATGAAGTAACTGGAATTAACAAATGTTCTTTTCGCAAAGGTTGAAATTGTTTTCCCGTCAACAATATTGCCGTCAGAAATAAAGCAATGGTTACTTCAAAAAATAAAAATGTGGGAACCGTCCAGGTCCCAATAATCCAAATCAAAGACCAACCGATAAAAACCAGCCCTTGATTAAATACATACGAAAGTTTCTTAATTTTAAAAGTGATCCCCTTTAATCTATCTTGAACAATAATTACTGCCAATAAGGCCAAGAACATGTTCACGATATACCCTCGGGCATTTGTAGAGTAAAAAATATGCTTCTCACAAATAGTCATTAGAAAAGCAGTGAATAGTCCCACTCTATTACTTCCCGTAACTTTCTTACCCAGCAGGTAACCTGAATAAATGCTGGCAAGCCCACATGCAAGCAAGGGCATTCGTAATAGCCATTCCTTCAACCCAAATGCCTTGAGCAAAAAGCTTAGAACAAGGCTTAGAAAAATATGGTTGTTGGGGTATTGATAGTTGGAAAGAATTTTTAGATAAGGCATTTGTGCCCAGAGGGAGACTGTAGCAAGCTCATCTGAAGCAAGCGGTACTCCGAGCCCCGGCAATCTGAACACGGCAAAAATAAAAAGGATGGCTAACAATCCCAGAACGGTTTGTCTTTGAAAACTATCTGTCGTGGAAAGTTTAGGAGCAGGCATTAATTTTCTGGTTTTATTTCATTCCAGTCTAACTCGGGGAAAAGAGGTTCCCAGGTTCTGTTTTCATGACCCTCAATTTGTTTCTCCAGCATTTTCAACCTGCTACGACTTGAAGGGTGGGTGGAAAGATAAGAAAGAAGCTCCATTTCGTTTTTCGTGCTTTTATTCCCGGGCAGACTCTTGACTTCATCTTGTAAAATCTTTTCAAACATTCGAACCATACCGTAAGGATTAATATTGGCATTTAGAATTAATTCCATTCCTTTTTTGTCGGCCTCAGTTTCCATTTCACGGCTGAACCCCAGAGTTTCCAGTTCTCCCGCGAGATTGGTTACCCCTTCCATGACTGCGTTCACATCTCCAATGAAAAGAGACAGCAGCATGCTTTGTGCCACGTTCCTAAGAATACCCCGGGTAGAATGCCGGAGGAGAATATGCTGAATTTCATGTGCAAGAACTCCCGCTATCTCTTCAGCAGACTCAGCTTTATGAAGCAATCCTTCAAACACAACGATACTGCCACCGGGCAAGGCCAGCGCATTAACTGTTTTCCCCGGCAAAATATAAACCTTCATGTTATAAGGCTGGTAACCTTCGACTGACTGCTCGAGCAAGTCAACCGTATCCTGCAATACCATGAGAATTTTCTTGTCGGGTTCCTGTAACAACGGAAGCATATTTAGCATCGACTGGCCTAAAATCACTTCCAGTTCGACAGGGATTTTTTCAACCATTCTATCAGCAAGAAATGTGGGGACTGTTTTAATAAGTATGTAAGCGGAAAATATCAGAATTAATATTCCCGCAACATAAAATTTCCAGTTAAATTCTGTCTGGTTGCCATTGGTAGAAAGGTTACTCGGAGCAATGCTGGAAACGCTTTCATAAAAAACAGGATCGTCCACCACCAGAGTTTCCTGGAAGGGACTATCTAAATCTCCGTGCTCTAAATGGAAAGGACTGTTAACACTTGCGGCCCATCTGAGATTGGAATAAGACCAGTGAAAGGGTGAAAGACCTTGCTGTTTGATTATTATTTCGCGTGGAGTGAGTTCAATTTCAACGGTGTGTTTCCTGGCACTTTTGCCATCAAACAAGATACCAGAAAATTGCAGCTTTCGGGCATTCATGCCCGCTCCTTTGAAAGGGATTAAACAAAAACCTTACAACTGGAAAGTTTACGATATGCGGTTATCCAATTTCAATAGGAACGTCCATTGCGTCCAGGGCTTCCTCGCCAAATGCTCCGCTGGTTTTCATCTCCTGGACGATATGATTTAATTCAATATTTCCGGCAAGAGTCAGGTTGTCTGTTAAAAATTTCTGGTTACGTACCACTACCCAAGGGTAACCCAGCCCAAACGAAGCTATAAGAATAAAAAAGTTAATCACTTTTAATCTCATATAATCTTTTCCATTAATCGGAAAATTGAAAGTCGCCCCCCCTACATGAGTGTGTGACCATAAATAGCGCTTTAAGTCTGCGGCAAACCAGAAAAAATAAAAACCAACGGTAAGAGGTGTGAGAATAATGGCAAACAAAAACTTTCTAAAAAAATCTTTACCTATACCGGAAAAACCAAACTGTACATCTCCAAACCATGAGTTCTCGCGCCAGAATTTTTCGCTTTTCATTTTAAAAAACGGCCAATAAAGACCCAACGTCAAGACGGAAAAAATTCCTCCCAAAAAATATAACATAAACGCATCCATCTTTTTCCCCCGGAAGGAAAAGCGGATATTTCTCCAGGCAGTTCGGGAAAGCCGGTATCTCCATGCACCTACCAAAAGTGCAGGTATCATAAAAAGAATAATCAGTGAAAGAAGGTCTGAAAATATTTCGCCTTCTGCAGGACCAATATTAAAAAAAATATAGACGTTAATTAATCCCAATAAAACAAGAATACCACCGAATCGAAACGCCCCGCTGAGTAATTCTTTACCGGTTCCATGATAGGAAAAACGATCCCCGGCAAACAATGTTTGGCTCCAGATATACTGGCGCACATTGGTTTTGGCCCAAAATCGGTAGATACCCAGAGTGAATACGGTCTTGATCAGATTAGCAAGGCTAATGTTCAAAAGGGTGCGGCCGTCTCCCTGAAACTTCAAGCTATAGTCGTCACCGTAGGATTGGGCAATCTCTTCTGCTGGGGCTTCTTCTGTAACAGTGGGTCCTGGTAATGGCTCGATATCTCCTGCAACAGGTTTAATGTCTACGGCAAAACCCAAACCGCTGAGATAGGTAGATGCCATATCTGCCTGATGATCGGGAATACATTGGTCAAACCGCCAGGGAAACCCTTCACATAAATTATCCAGAATACCCATAGACTTCTCGTTGTTCATCCGGAACACTGATGCAAGCTTTTCAGCGGCCTCTTTTTTACTCGCTCCAGACCAAGTGTTTAAGGTAATTTGGTAACTCATGAAGAATCCCTATAACTGCATCAAAAACTGGCAACCCCTAAAAAGAAGAAATTAGAAAAAATCATATGCTTTGCGTTGTTCTGCCCAACCTAAAAACCCGTCCGTAATCGGATCACCCGTATATTTATCAGATCCGCTGGCCCAGGTTTCCGGGTTGTCCCAATTATCTCCATAATGATAAAGATACATTTTTTTCCGTACCTCATCAGGCAAAGTCATCAACTCCTGGTAAGAAGCATGGACACCGCCAAAAAATAGTTGCGTATCGTGAAACATTACTTCTGCCGACTTGGCAAAACGTATGGGGTAGTCGGAGTCAAACATAGTATCGCCTGATATCCAGGCACGACGATTGATAAAAACTCCAGAACACCACTGCGACTCGTCCACACTTATTGCCGTATCAGGAAAGTGTCGAGTTCTCATTATGACCAATTCAATCGGGCCATGTTTATAAGCCCAGAATTTTCTTCCATCAATTTCAATATTCTGGGGACGAAGTATGTTGAAAAAATCTGTCAGTTGTAGCGGCCTGCCTTGATTTGCCTCGCAATATTCACAACCCCCGGAAAGGCTTTTGCTCCATAAAATATCCTGATAGTCCCGCAAAATAATCATGTCAGGTTTGGAAATATTTGGAGTGTACCGGTTCATCAACGCCACTTCCTCGAATCCACCAATATGATCCGCATGACTGTGGGTAGGATGATAACAACGCACATCTAAAACACTTAATCCCAAATCATTAAGGGCAAGAGGCCCCTGGGTGCCACAATCAATCAAAATATGATGGTTGCCTTGAATGACCAGTATGTTAGATTGCCGCCGTCGCTTGGCAAAAGCTGAGCCTGTACCAATAAATACTATCCGGAGATGCCCATCGGTAGTTAAAGGTAGAGGTTTGCCATCTTTGCAAATCTCGTTCACTTCATACATATTCTCTCCTTTATCTTCCCGTTTATCTCCCCGAACACATTGATCAAAATAACACCATTATAAACATGCAGATACTATAGCTTTAGTGTACTGGCAAATTTTGCATCGTGAAACGGTACCATAAAAGCCATTCCCCGTCCATAACAGTATGATTTATATATAAAAACAGTCTTATCGAAGTCTAAATCAGGGCAATACAACCGTTTCTAATTCAGATAAATGAAGCCAAAGTGCAAGCATAAACACCTTACATCGGAAAAGAACTCAGCAAAGTCACAATTTGATAAATAATTACAAATGTACGAGACCCTCTAACCCAGTAGTCAACCTTGTTTCTCAATAAGTTATGGAAAAATCAAAAATTAAGTTATAATTGCAGATTCCTGAATATGCTTGAGTTCTCGATCCTTGTATCCCTAAAGAAATGAAATACCTCGTTATTATCGTGGCGGGCCTGACAGATAAGCCCTTCGCGGAAAAAGATAATAAAACCCCGTTGCAGTTGGCCGACACCCCAAATCTGGATGCCCTGACCAAAAACGCAACTTGTGGACCTGTTCAAACAATTCCTGATGAGCTGCATCCGGGTAATGAAGTTTCCTGCCTGGGGCTTTTGGGTCTTGACCCCAAACAATATAATTCAGGTCATGCTCCGCTTACTGCTATGGGCCTGGGAATAAATCCCGCAGAGGATGAAACCGCACTCTGTTGTGATTTAGTAACCCTGCAACCCACTCATGACGATATGGTCATGAAAGATTATACTGGAGGACATCTTTCAGCTGATGATTCAGGACTACTTATCAATGCACTTAATGAGCAAGTGATTGATGCTCCTGTTACCTTCCATAAGGGTGGAGGACACCACAACCTGATGTTTATTAAAAGTCCACCTATTCAGGAAAGGTTATATACACCAAACGAACTTATTGGTGAAGGCATTCGCCAATTCATGCCAGAAGGAGATTCTTCTCGTGACCTGATTTTTGTCATGAATCAAGCGCAAATTATTTTGCACAATCATGTCTTCAATAAAAAACGTGTTGCTGAAAAAAAAGATCCGGTTAACAGCATTTGGTTTTGGGGAAACGGTGAATTGCCCGGCATGCCGTCCTTTAAAGAGAGGTATGATAAGAATGCTTCTATTATAACCGCGTCCCTGATGGTTAAAGGAATTGGAAGACTTACTGGTATCGATGTTATAGATGTAAAAGGTGCGACAGGCTTTTCAGACACTGATTACGCCGGCAAAGTCACCGCTACCCTTAAGGAACTGGAAACCAAAGATGTGGTTTTCTTGCATATTTCAGCGGGAGAGGAAGCGTCACTCAAAGGCGATATTGACGATAAGATTTTAATGATCGAAGATTTCGATGCCAAAGTCGTAAAACCCCTGGCTCAGGCAATGGAAACGATGGAAAATATAAAAATGATGGTGGTGGTTAATCATGTAAGTTCTGCAATGTCCATGAAATACGAAAGGTCTCCGGTTCCTTATCTTGTTTATCCCGTTGCATCAGGGAACACGGGGCAATACGATGAACAAATTTTAGAAACAGGGAAGTTTTTCGACAATGCTCCCGATCTATTAAATGCTTTTTTAACTGATCAGCTATGAACAAATCTTTAATCGTACAAAAATATGGCGGTACCTCTGTCGGCACCTTGGAACGCATTGAGCATGTGGCGGACCGCATCGCCAAAGTCCGCGCAACTGGAACAGATATTGTTGCTGTCGTTTCCGCAATGGCAGGAGAAACCGACAAGCTGTTAAAAATGGCAAGGAGCCTGACCAAAAGCCCGGCCAACAGGGAAATAGACCTGCTCTTGTCTTCCGGAGAACGTATTTCAGCGGCCCTGTTAACTATTGCCCTGCAGTCCAGGGGCATTCCAGCTCTTTCCCTGACCGGGAGACAGATCGGTATGCAAACAGACAGCACCCACACCCGGGCTCGCATACAGAACATTGATGCCAAGCGAGCCCTGAAAATGTTGAAGAAAAATCATGTGATCGTGGTCGCCGGGTTCCAGGGTATCAATGAGGAAGGCGATGTGACCACTTTGGGTCGAGGCGGAACAGACACCACTGCTGTGGCCCTTGCTGTAGCACTCGGTGCCGGGAAATGCGAAATATATACGGATGTCGATGGCGTTTACACCACTGACCCAAGAATCGTACCTCAGGCCAAAAAGCTGGATGTGGTATCTTATGATGAAATGCTTGAAATGGCCAGCCTGGGAGCCAAGGTCCTGCAAATTCGTTGTGTGGAATTTGCCCATAAATACAAGATGCCCCTGCTCGTTAAATCATCGTTTACCGAAGAGGGCAAAGGAACATTGATCTGTGAGGAGGATCCAAAAATGGAACAACCGGTTGTTTCTGGAATCATGTGCGACAAAAACCAGGCAAAAATTACCCTGAAGGAAGTTCCAGACCAGCCGGGTATTGCAGCTAATATTTTTGAACCATTGGCGGCCTCGTCAATTTCTGTTGATATGATCATCCAGAATGTCAGCGAACAGGGGCACACCGACCTTTCGTTCACATTACAACGGGAAGAACTCGATGAAGCTATGGTCATAATGAATAAAGTGGCAAAAAAAATTAGAGCTGCCAACGTCAGTGCGGATGCCAAAATTGTTAAAGTTTCAATTGTCGGTGCGGGCATGAGAAGCCACTCTGGAGTTGCGGCGCAAATTTTTAAAACCCTGTCCGCGCATAAAATTAACATATTGATGATAAGTACTTCAGAAATAAAAGTATCTTGTATTATTCAGCAAAAACATTCCAAACAGGCTGTTGTTGCATTGCATGGTGCTTTTGAACTCGAAGACAAAAAAACCAAAAAGAAAACAGCAAAAAAAAAGAGCACTGCTAAAAAATGAGTTCCGTAAAAATTTATGACACCACGCTCAGAGACGGATCCCAAGCGGAAGGAATTTCGTTCACCGTTGAGGATAAAATCCGCATCGCCCACAAACTGGACGAGCTGGGAGTGCATTATGTAGAAGGAGGATGGCCGGGATCGAATCCAAGGGATATCGATTTTTTTGAAAAAGCCAACCGCGCTACTTTTTCACAAACACGGATCACTGCTTTTGGAAGCACTCGCTATCCCGGAAAAACTGTGGAAAGCGATACTGTTCTGCAAGCTCTTTTAAAAACAGAAACCCAAGTGGTAACCCTGTTTGGGAAAACCTGGGACCTGCATGTGCAAGATGCCCTGGGCACCAACCTTGATGAAAATCTTCGCATGATTTATGAAAGCATCGCCTATATGAAAAAACATCGCGATGAAGTTCTCTTTGATTGCGAACATTTTTTTGATGGCTATAAAAATAATCCTGAATATGCCCTCAAGACAATCAAGGAAGCAGAGTCTGCAGGGGCCGACTGGGTTGTCCTTTGCGATACCAATGGCGGCACACTTCCACATGAAGTTCGCGCGATTTTCGATGATGTTAAAAAGTCCATATCTGTCAACATGGGGATTCATGCCCATAACGATTCGGAAGTGGCGGTCGCCAACTCTCTCACCGCTGTTCAATCAGGGGCCGGGCAGGTTCAGGGCACTATCAATGGAATTGGTGAGCGCTGTGGAAACGCTAATCTGGTTTCTATTATTTCCAATCTTAAAATTAAAATGGGCATCGACTGCATGACCGATGAACAATTGCAAACCCTGAAAGACGTTTCCGCTTTTGTAGATGAACTGGCCAACCGGGCACACTGGAACCAGCAACCGTTTGTAGGGAAAAGTGCTTTTGCGCATAAGGGAGGTGTGCACGTAAGTGCGGTACGCAAAAACGCATTGACCTATGAACACATCGAACCTGAAAGAGTTGGCAACCACCAGCGCATTCTGGTTTCAGACCTTTCAGGAAAAAGTAATGTACTTCATAAGGCCAGGGAATACGGCATCGATGTTGATGATAAAGATCCCAAGGTTGCAAAAATCCTCAACTCCCTTAAGGAGTCAGAGAACCTGGGCTTTCAGTTTGAAGGTGCAGAGGCTTCATTTGAACTAATGATGCGTGATGCGCTAGGGCAGAAAGAAGTCTTTTTTGAATTTATAGGCTTCCGTGTCATCGTTGAAAAACGCAAAGAAGATGAAGAGCCCATTTCTGAAGCCACTGTTAAGTTAAGGGTAAATGGTGTTCAGGAAGTCTCGGCCGCTGAAGGAACAGGTCCCATCAATGCTCTGGATAAAGCCATCAAAAAAGCTTTGGTGAAATTTTACCCGGAACTGGAAGAAGTCAACCTCTACGATTACAAGGTTCGTATCCTGGATGAAAAAAAAGGTACAAGCGCAAAAACGCGAGTCCTGGTAGAGTCTGGCGACCATCATTCAAAATGGGGAACTGTAGGTGTCTCTGAAAATATCATCGAAGCCAGTTGGCAGGCCTTAATCGACAGCATTGATCACAAGCTAAATAAAAACCGATAACGCCCAACCATCTGAAACTTCCCTCGAGATTTCTGGTTACTGGAATGTTTATGAAGTAATTGTAAAGATCGGGCGTTAGTGCGCGCGGAGCAGGTTGCCAATTATTTTTCGGTAGTGCTTACGCACCTGTTGGGTATGGCGTGCATAGTCTTCAAGTAAGGAACTCGCCAGGCTTTCCGCTTCATCACCTTCATATCCGAGCATTCGGGCTAAAGGTGCCAGCTCAATGTTATCTTTTGGGAGAATATTGGTTGGTGTCTGTCGGATGATTCGCAAAACACATTCCAGGTTCCTTAGAAAAAGGTAACTGTCCATAAGTTCTTCCGCCAAAACCTGGTCCACCAAACCGAGATCGACAAAACTTTTCAAAGCCAGGAGAGTGTTCGTTTGCCTGAGACGCAAAAACTTTTTTCCGTGCATCAATTGGAGAATTTGAACCGCAAACTCAATATCCGCTAATCCTCCAAATCCCAACTTCACATTTTTTCCTTTGGTGGATTCTTTTGCCAGTTCGATCTCCATTCTTTCCCGCAAACGCGAAATTTCTATAAGCGCTCCATATTCGAGTTTGCCCTGATAAACAAATCGTTGGGAAGATTCTATAAATTTTTCACCAACCCCAACATTACCGGCTGTAAATCTTGCTCTTACCAAAGCCTGTTGTTCCCAGATTCTTGCGCGAGACTCGAAGTATTTTTCGTATCCATCTATTGAAAGAACCAGGACCCCGGCATCGCCCTCTGGCCTGAGCTCAGTATCAATTTTGTAGGCATAACCCGCGGAAGTCATCTCAGAAGTCAGTTTATAGATTAACTGTGACAATGCTGAATAATAACTGGCAAAACCCTCAGGCGGGGGATCGGTTTCTCCTTCACCGTAGACCAGAATAACATCGAGATCTGAACCGAAATTCAATTCATGACCGCCCAGCTTACCCATACCAATGATGCAAAAATTATTCAGGCAAGGATTACCGGATTTTTTTTCCAGTTCTTCGCATGAAATTTGAAAAACCGTTTCCAGAAATACATCCGCAAGATTGGAAAGGTCTTCCAGCGTTCCAGCCAGGTCCGCTTCCTTGATCAGGTAGCGCACACCTATTCGAAGTTCTTCCGCCTGTTTTACGCGTCGGAGTGTTATCGACCTGGATTCAAGGTCTGTGGCATTTTTTAAAGCCCGGTCCAAATCTTCCCTGATTTTTTCAGCCTTCTTAAAGCGGTAGATGCTATCCATATCTGTTAACACATCCACTAAATCAGGCCGTCTTATAAGAATTTGTGACAGCATTCCACTGCTGCCAAAAAGAATAAGCAATAACTCCAAAAACTTCTCATTCTCCTGAAACAAGCTGATAAATGAGTCCCGTGCCCCTGTTGCTTCCACAAAATGGCACAGGTTTTCAATTGCCGAGTCAGGAAGAGGCACTTTTCTGCACTGCTGTAATATTTTAGGAATGATGCTGTAAAACTCCTGGATACTTTGCACAGAAGGATGTGAAAACTGGGCACCATCTCGAAAGGACACCAGAAATCGATAAGCCCTCTTGGGGTCTGGAAGAAATGGGATTTGTTCAAGATGGCTTATTGTGAATTGCTCCTCGCCAATTCGAGAGCGATCCCATTCACTGGAAATGGTTTCTGCAGCTTCTCTTTTTTCTTTTTCAACAAATTGTTCCGCAAATATTTTTCCCACAAACCGGGTGTGCTTTTCATATTCTTTCATCAGGTTATCTGCCAAAAACTTCTGGCTATCACCCATCACTCTCATTTTTCTTGCTAACACAGCCAAGTCGGCTTCCTTTTCTGGAAGGAGATATGTTTGCAATCCAAAAGTAATCTGCACACGGTTTTCCAGGTTTCGCAAAAATATGTAAGCGTCGCGAAGTTGCTCGTGGTCTTCATACGAGATAATATTTTTTTCACAAAGCGTTTTCATGGCGCCGAGCGAATCTCTGACACGTAAGCTTTTATCCCTGCCACCCAGAAGTAACTGATAGGCCTGGACAAAGAATTCAACTTCCCGAATTCCTCCGAACCCAAGCTTGATATTTCCCTTTGAATGTTTTCCTTTGAGGCTTTGATTGATCCTGCGCTTCATGGACTTTATTTCCTCAATAGCATCAAAGTCCAGGCTTCGCCTGTAAATAAAAGGTTCAATCATTTCGAAAAATTCCTGACCGAGACTTTCACTGCCCGCCGAAACGCGTGCCTTGATGAGAGCCTGCCTCTCCCAGGTCCTTCCCCAGGACTGGTAGTAAACTTCACAACTGGCCAGGGAATTTACAATTTCTCCACTTTTGCCTTCTGGACGCAGTTCAAGGTCTACACGAAACACATTACCATCTGAAGTTATTTCATTAAGGGACTTTGAAATTTCCAACGCCAGCTTGCTAAAGTACTCGTGATTCGAGATACTCATGGTAGAAGAATCGTTTTCGTGAACAGGGCGGGTTACTCCCTGACTCGAAGTATAAATATAAATCAAGTCAATGTCGGAACTGTAGTTAAGCTCACAACCTCCCAGCTTACCCATACCGAGAATTGCAAATTCCGATTCCTTCCAATCCCCATCAGCATCCTGGTAAACAGGAACCCCATATTTTTTTCGCAGTTCACGGTCGGCATGCTCATAGGCGGCCTGCAAACATACATCCGCAAGGTTAGAAATATCCTCAACAGTTTCCTTGAAGTCAACTTTCCCCAGCAAGTCCCTTAACCCAATGCGAATGTATTCTCTTTTTTTGAATTTTCTGAGAGATGGGAAAATATTCTTTCCTTGAAACTCTTCTCCAGCCATTTCATAGAAATCTCTCATTAACATATCCTTGGATTTTGAATTGGCCAGGGTTTCAGGGCGACTCAACCAATCTACGTATGAAGGTTCCTTCAGGAGTGTATCGGTGAGAATTTGGCTTCCAGAGAACAAAAAGATCAAAGCTTCAAACAAGGAGGGAGAATCGGTCAGTTGAGTGTATAAATAATCCTTATCTAAAATTTTCTCTGAAAAACGCTCGAAGTTGTGCAAAGCCATATCCGCATTGTGCGAACTTGAAATCAGCGTTAACAAGACTTTGAAAAACCCGGGATATAACTTTTCAAATTGGGCATGGCCTGCCAAAGCAATAATGTCTTTCCATGCATTTTCAGGATCGCGAAGAGAAAAGCCGCGCATAGGCTCTAGCAAGGATTCATCCCACGGCTTGCGTTCATGAATTCGTTGGATCAGTTCTTCTATCATGGAGTTATATTTATGGAGTCTGGAATTCTAGTCCTGATACCTGCCTAATTTATCATATAAAAAAACCCCCTGGGAGAACCCAGGGGGTTATAAAGTATAAATATAATTTTGGAATCAGCAATCGTAATACATTTCGAATTCAAGTGGATGTGGTCTGAGTCGAAGTGGATCGATCTCATTTTCACGTTTGTAATCGATCCATGTTTCGACCAAGTCCTGAGTAAAAACATCACCCTTGAGAAGAAAATCATGGTCTTCTTCGAGAGCATCGAGAGCTTGATCTAATGAATGTGGTAAAGTTGGAATGCTTGCCAACTCTTCCGGTCCGAGTGAGTAAATATTTTTATCTAGTGGCTCGCCTGGATCAATTTTATTTTGGATACCATCCAGACCTGCCATGAGCATAACTGCAAAAGTTAAATAGCCATTACAGGAAGGATCCGGGTAACGAATTTCCAATCGCTTAGCTTTGGGACTTGGAGAATACATTGGTATCCTTATAGAAGCACTCCGGTTGCGACTTGAATAAGCCAAATTAACAGGTGCTTCAAAACCTGGCACTAATCGTTTGTAGGAATTAGTTGTTGGTGCAGCAAATGCACATATTGCCCTAGAATGTTTCAAAATACCACCGATGTAGTGCATTCCCATTTCACTGAACCCAGCATAGCTATTCCCAGCAAACAATGGCTTTCCATCCTTCCAAATGCTCTGATGGGTATGCATTCCTGTACCATTGTCGCCGAACATTGGTTTAGGCATGAAAGTAGCTGTCTTGCCATGCGCTTTTGCAACATTCTTAACTATGTATTTGTACCACATTAAGCTATCTGCACATTTAACCAGTGGAGCAAAACGCATATCAATTTCACATTGACCACCAGTTGCCACTTCATGATGATGACATTCCATTGTGATTCCAACTTGTTCCATTAGCAACATCATTTCAGACCGGATATCCTGCAAAGTATCGCTAGGAGCAACTGGAAAGTAACCCTCTTTATGCCTCGGTTTATGTCCAAGGTTAGGGTCTTCATCCCTACCGGTATTCCAAGTTCCTTCTACAGAGTCAATCGAATAGAACGATTCATTCACATTAGAATCATATTGAATATTATCGAAAAGAAAGAATTCAGCTTCTGGTCCAAAAAAAGCTGTATCACCTATACCTGTAGACTTTAGATAAGCTTCGGCCTTTTGAGCAACGTTTCTAGGGTCTCGGCTATATTTTTCTTTTGTAATTGGATCGACAATATTACAAATCATACTTACAGTTGGGATTTTCATAAATGGATCCATCACCGTAGTAGCAGGATCGGGAATGACGAGCATATCGCTATTATTAATAGCTTGCCAGCCACGAATGCTGGAGCCATCAAAACCCAATCCTTCTTCAAATAAACTTTCTTCCAATTCACTCATAGGAACAGAAAAATGCTGCCAAGACCCAAGAAGATCCATGAATTTAACATCTACAATTTTAGCATTATTCTTTTTTGCGAAATCTACTGCCTCTTTTGGAGTCATTAATGTATCTCCTGCATAAAATAGTTAAGAATTATATTCAAAAAAATTAAAACGTAAAATATCAGGGGCTAGTTAACCGGCTGCGCTTTAAATCCCAGAGTGTCATAACAAAAATAGAAACATATGGAAATCAGACCAAGGCATGTAAACAACAAGTCTTTATACTAACAAAAAATAAAATCAAATAGCCTCTTCTCCACGTTCTCCCGTACGAATACGTACAATATCCTGAAGATCTGTTACAAATATTTTCCCATCACCAATTCTTCCAGTTTGAGCTGCCTGCATGATGGTATTGATCACATCTTCCACCTGGGTATCGCTAATAATGATCTCCATCTTGATTTTAGGAAGAAAATCTACCACATACTCCGCACCACGATAAAGTTCTGTATGACCTTTTTGCCTACCAAAACCTTTTACTTCGCTTACAGTTATTCCTTTAACCCCAATCTCATTCAATTTATCTTTTACTTCATCCAATTTAAACGGCTTAATGATTGCCTCAACCTTTTTCATATTTGTTTTCCTCGTATGTTCAAAAAAGATCCGGGCTGGTGGACAACATACCTTTATGGTCTGAACCACTTACAAACCATAACGATTCCTACTCGGAAACCCCCTAACCAGTTACAAGAATTAATTCAATATTCATGCCAATGAGAACTTGCCCAATCTCATGATGAACCTTATAAAAACCTATAGATTTAAAGGGATTCGTAACTGGGCGAACTATACCACAACCCATAGTCAAATTCAAACACGTATAGATGCTTAAAATTAAGGTATATGAGGGTCGGAAATGATTATATTTAAAGCTTTTTTAGGCCTCATCACTGGCTTGGGTTATATGATTCAGCGAATTTTCAAGCATAATTCGGTTTTCCTCAACACTTTGTTCTGAAGGCTTACGGGCGAGAGAAATCGGGGATGAGAAATTAAGAGTACAACGGGTAAAAGGGATAGGAATGACAAACCGGTCCCAGGTTTTTAGAACCACCTTATTTTTGGACCCGAATGTCATCGGGAAAACAGGCACCCCGGTAATTGCTGCCAGTTGAATCGAACCTGGCTGGGCTACGCATCTTGGTCCACGGGAACCATCCGCAATGATGATGATCCGTTTATTCCGACGCAAGACTTTAATCAGAGACCGGGCTGCTGGAACAGCTTTTTTATATGTTGATCCTCGTATTACTGAGTAGCCCATCAGTCGGGCAAGACGCGCAAGAAGATCTCCATCTTCACTAGGACTGATCAATAGGAAATAATCCGGGTTTCTGCGAAGATAATAGAACAGGTAAAAAATTCTTCCATGCCACAAGGTCAGGATATAGGGACCTGGGTTTTGCTTGAATTGGTTTTCCCCTTCTTTATTGAGGTTTTTTTCTCGCAGAGTCAGGCACCAAATATAAATCAACCCGAAAAGCAGGTATGGGAGTACATAATTAAACAGGAGTTTTTTCATTGTCTCTATATTTATCCATATAATCAGCAATGCGTTTCGCGACGGCTTCCATAACCCCGGGCCTGCCCAAAGTGTTCTTAATTTTCAGTAGCCGCTCGCGAATCGCTTTTCCCTTTTCAGGGTTCTGCAATACAGCAAGCACTTCCGCAGAAATATTCTCCACTGTCACTTTATCCTGTATTAATTCTTTCGCCACCTCTTCCTCGGCAACAATATTCACCAGGCCCACCAATGGTGCATCGACCAATAACTTTGCCAACCAGTAGGTCAATCGATTCAACTTATAAATGATAACCATGGGACAACCCAGCATTCCCGCTTCCAATGTAGCTGAGCCTGACGCAATGATCAGCATATCGCAGCTATTCATCACATCATAAGGTTCACCCTCAATCAACTTTATACCAAGAGGGTTGGTTCCCAAACGCTGTTTAAGAATAACTGGATCAATAGAGTTAGCGACAGGCAGAAGAAACTGACAGTCTCCCAGTTCATTGCGAATTTTTTCAGCTGCCTCAACCATTACATTCAATAGAGAGTCGATCTCATTCATTCTGCTTCCAGGCAGAAGTCCAATTGTTTTAACCTTGGAATCCAAGGAATATTTTATCTGGCTTTCTTCACGAGACCGGCTGGGCTGAACATGGTCCACAAACGGATGCCCCAAAAATTCCGCGTCCACTCCAGCATCCAAATACAACTTCTCTTCAAAAGGGAGAATGACAAACATTTTACTAACGGATTCCCGGATCTCCTTAATTCTTCCTTTTCTCCAGGCCCAAATCTGGGGGCTGATGAAAAAGAAAACCGGGCAACCGAAACGCCTTCCCTGTTTTGCCAATCTAAGGTTTAGCGTAGGATAGTCTATAAGAATCAGAGCATCATAGCTTCGCGAGGCAATTTCCCTCATCAGCGTCCGATAGACCTTGTAATAATGGCCAAAGTCTCCCAGAACCTCGACAATTCCGACTGCGCCCATACGCTCAATTCCAAACAGCGTATCCACACCGGCTTCCCTCATTTTGGCTCCACCCATACCTTTAAAACCAGCCTCGGGCGAGCGAGCCTTTAATGCCGACACCAGTTTTGAGCCATGCAAGTCTCCAGATGCCTCTCCAGCTATGATCAAATAGTTCAGAAAGCCTCCACTGGCCAGCCTCTCGCCAGCCTTAAAATTCAATAGATTTTTAAAATCGGGATGAAGTTTTGCAATTTGATGTCCCTGCCACCTTGCGTTAAAACTAACAACAGGTTACAGAAATTTTCGATGCATCCGCCAATTCAAGAACTTTTTCCTGTTCCACCACCATTACCCGCTCTGCTTCCAATGCCAAAACTGAACCTTCGCTCAACATACGAATAGTTTGTGGTCCGATACCCGGGCTATCATAACGATAATCCTGATTAGTCCTGCTAACTTTGATCACCACACATTTACCCTGAGCAAGCTCACACCCTCTTTGGATAGCTCTGTCAGTTCCCTCCAAAGCTTCTACAGCCACAACAGTTTTATTTTTTACAATGAGCGTCTGACCGATTTCCATATCAGCCAGTTTTCTGGCAATGGGAAGCCCAAACTCAATATCCGCCAATTCCTGCTTTGTAGGTTCTCTTCGCGTCAAGGTTCCTTTTGACGGAAAAATTTCCGACAAAAATTCTTTTTGGCTCAAAACTTTGAATCCTTCTTTTTCAAGCTCACCAATCATTCCCAGCAAAAGTACCTTATCTTCATGCGTCACGATGTTTTTTAAAAACTTGAGAGCCTTAAGATCAAATTTTTGCAATTTAAAAACAATACCTTTATCCACTTTACCCAGAATCAGCAAATCCTTTACATTATTCTTTTGAAACGTCGCAAGAATTTTTCCTGCCTGACCTACACCAATAGAGTAACTGTTTTCAGAGTAGGGTTTCAGGTCGTTTTGGATCTCATCAGAAAATCCAACACTTATAATTTTTATCCCCAACTGGCTGGCTTTACGCGCAAAATATATTGGAACCTCTCCCGATCCTGCTACAAGGCCTATTTTTTCATGGGTGCTATCCATATTAACGGACAAAAAAGAAGAATTAACGTAAGGAGTGCCTGTATCGTAACTGGGGTAATAATGAGACTACGATGCGATCTTTAACAGATAGAGAAACTAATTATTTCTTTTCTTATTGAACTGGTCCAATATATCAAGAGCAATTTCCAACGAATAAAGTTCGTTATTCACTGCGACATTTCGAGGACTTCCATTTTTAACGCAATCAATGAAATGCTGGAGCTCAAGTTTTAGAGGATTATCTTTATGAACAAAAATCCTTTCGACCAGCGATTCCTGCTTATACCTTAGCGACCCCTTGCTCATTTGGTGCTCCGATGAGGATTTACGGTGAACATAAATTTCCTGATCGGTGTAATCCAAAACCACGAAAGAATCTTTCTGTGTTACTGACAAAGTGCGGACTTTATTTTGAGACGCGCGACTTGCAACAATATTTGCAATACAACCATTTTCAAACTCAAGTTGAGCGCTCACAAGATCATCCTTGTCAGAAAAAACTGAAGCCCCAAGTACATGCGAAGTAGTCACTTTAGATTGGATCAGGTTGAGAATGATATCAATATCATGAATCATTATGTCCAGTATCACCCCATCATCCTTGATTCTTTCATTGAAAGGACCGGTTCGCTTACACTCTACAAACAGGGGAGTTTCAACAATTTTATGTAATTCCTGAACAGCTCCATTAAACCGTTCCACATGACCAATATGCAAGGTAAGATTCTTGTCCTGAGCTATCTGGAAGAGTTCTCGTGCATGATCAAGACTGTTAGCACAGGGCTTTTCTAACAAAACATGAATACCATTACTAAGCAGTTCTTTAGCAATGGGGTAATGCAGCGTTGTAGGCACTGCGACAACGGCCACTTCAACCCGGCCAATAATTTCTTTAAAGTCTGAAAAAGTTGGAGCATGTTGAGTCTCCTGAATGGCCTTTCGACGCTCAGGGTCATTATCCACAACCCCTGCCAGGTCGACTCCCTGCATTTCGGATAAGACACCTACATGATACCCGCCCATTCTTCCTGCTCCAATTACACCAGCTTTCACCTTAGCCACTATTTAGTCACTCCTCTGGAGGAATTTTTTATAAAATTTACAAGATATTGAACTTCATCAATCATTTTAATATCCGCTTCGATTTTTTCAACAGCCTGATTTGTATTCAGCTCTGGCTGGGCAATCAATTTCAAAGCTTTTTTTATTTCCGCCCTGACATCTGGCTTAAAGTTTGCGCGCTTAAGACCAATTGTATTTGCACCGAACATTTTAGCCGGATTTCCTTCCACAGTAGAAAAGGGAAGGATATCCTGATTCACACGCGCCATTCCTCCAACCATAGCATACTGCCCAATTCGAACAAACTGATGGATGCCCACCAAACCTGAAATAAATGCTTTATCTTCCACAATCACATGACCAGATAAAGCCGTGCTATTTACAATAACCACTTCATTTCCGATCTCACAATCATGGCCCACGTGTGAATAGGCCATGAGCAAACAACCATTTCCAATCCGGGTCACACCATTTTCAAATCCCGAACGGTGAATGGTAGAATACTCACGAATAACCGTTTCATTACCAATTTCCAGGGAAGCAGGAACATCCTTAAAGTTCTTTATTTGCGGTTCTCCTCCCAGAGAAGCACCATGAAAAATCCTGCAGTTCCGGCCGATAACTGTATCCCCTTCAATCAATACATTAGGGCCTACAATCGTTCCTTCTCCAATCCTGGCTTTCGGGCCAATAGTGGTAAAAGGACCCACCTCGACTCCCTCGGCCAGAATTGCATCTTTATGAATAACTGCGCTGGAATGAATTGTCACGTTCTAAAGGGTAAAACCATCTTGATGATTGATCTGAAAAACACGCAAAATAATAGTGCGCCGTTGCAAATCAGTCCTTGCCGAGCATAGCCTGAATAGTACACTCTGTGGCCAAAGCATCCCCCACATATGCTTTGCCTTCAAATCGGAAAAGAGTTCCTCTTTGCTTGATTTTCGTCAACTCCAACCTTAGCTGGTCACCAGGAACAACAGGTTTCCTGAATTTTGCACCGTCAATACCGGTAAAAAACACGGAAGACTGGCCTTCCCTGTTCATAATTTTAACTCCTAAAATACAGGCAACCTGGGCAAGGGCTTCAATAATAAGGACACCTGGCATGACCGGAAACTCTGGGAAATGTCCCTGAAAAAAAGGTTCATTAATTGTCACATTTTTGATACCGACAATTCTGGAGTCCATATCACACTCAATAATCTTATCCACCAGCAAAAAAGGGTATCGGTGAGGGATGATCTTTTTTATTTCATTAATATCAATCATAGTGGGAGCCCAAACTTTCTGTTGAAAGCCGTTTTTTTTCTGGAAGAACCTGAGAACACAAGTGCGGAATCAAGCAGACTGATTTAGCCGAAGTTTAACCGGCTTATTTATTTGATCGGTCATAAGCCCGTGTAGCAACACTCGTCAAATCGTTGCCCTTATCATGGTAGAGAACAACTTTCTCTTCCAGAATCATTGTATATTTCTTTTCTTTACCAATTTTTTTAATAACTCCCATCATTTTAATCAACATTTTCTGGGTCATTTCCTTTTCCTTGTTTCCAAACTCCGTGTTCTGGTCCTGCACATATCTTTCAAACTCGATTTTTTCCTTTCTAAACTCTTCTTCTTTTTTCTTCTTTAATTCCGGATCCAGAACAAAACTTTGCTTACTCAGATTCGTCAACATTTTTTTGATCTTCTGCTCCCTGATCTTGATTCTCTTCTTTTCTTTATTAAATTCCGCCTTAAATTTTTCAAAGTTTGTTTTCCATTCTTTAGTGCTGGAAACTGCTTTTTGAATATTCAAAAAACCAATTCGACTATCTGCCGCAAACGAAGAAACGACAAAAGGTCCGCAAAGCAGAAAAACCAAGATGAGGAGAGGACTAACACCTCTAAACTGTAATAAATTTGTTAACCGCATAAATCTGATCCTTTTAAAGAAAATAAGTTTTAGAATGCGCTTCCTGCCGAGAAATGAAATTGCGCTGCTTCTTCGCCGGATTGCTTATCCAGTTTAATTCCATAAGCAAAGCCCAGCGGACCAAAAGGGCTTAAAAAGCGTATGCCGGCCCCAATACTGCTTCGCATTTCAGCAAGGTCAAAACTTTTCGCAGTAGTACTGGTATCAGTGCCGCTACCATAAACATTTCCGCGATCATAAAATAAAAACCCGCGAAAAGACTTAGTAAAGGGATACTGCAATTCCAAGTTGATAAGAAGTGATTGCTCACCTCCAACAGGGTCGCCATCACCATCTTTTGGCCCAACATCCTGAATTGTAAAACCTCTCAGGGAATTAGGACCTCCCATGAAATACCTTTCAAAGCCCGGAAGCTCTTCACCACCATACCCATCCCCATAGTTAATCCGACCATGGGCCGCACCAACAAGTTTCCCTATGAGAGGATGATAATAAGTCACTTCATAAACAGACTTGGTAAATTTCGCACCACCCAGCCCGGCAAACTCAAATCCTATCACATGCCTCCACCCCGTGGAAGGGTTTAAAAAATTATCACGTGAATCATGGACATAAGTTGGCGCCACCCTGCTGGTCACACGGGTTTCATTTTTAAAAAACTCGGTTTCATCGGCAGCAGCCAGACCAGAAAGTTCTACAGTTTCAAAACGGTATCTAAAATTAACCGAATCATATTCGGAAACATTTTTACCCAGGCGAAACCCACCACCCGTTGACTGTGAACTAAAACTGAGAAAATCCTGGTCCCTGTTAAAGGCATCAATCCCCAGTAATATTTCTGAATCTAACAAACGTGGTTCAGTAAAGCTCAAGCTAAAATCCGCACGGATAGAAGAAAGCTGGGCATTTAAACTCAAACTCTGGCCATTTCCAAAAAGGTTATTCTGGGTAATGGCGGTCGTAAAAATAAGATTTTCCACAGAACTAAAACCTGCCCCAACTGTGAAATTCCCAGTCGGTCTTTCGGTCACTGTCGTTAAAATATCAATGAGGTCAGGGTCCAAACCTCGATGGGTATCTATTTTAACATCTTCAAAAAAATTAAGGTTGTTGATCCTTTGTTTGCTTCGCTTCAATTTGGAGCTATCGAATAGTTCTCCTTCTTTTAAACGAAATTCTCTGCGGATAACATTATCCCGGGTTTTGATGTTTCCGAGTATTTCAATATTGCCAACATATACCTTTTTACCCTTATCAACCTCGATGGACAACTCAACAGTACGGTCAGCATCGTTCAGCTTAGAAACCGGGTTCGCATCCGCGTAAGCATAACCTTTCTTAGAATACAAATCAGTGATTGTTAAAATATCCTCACGCAACTCAGATACATTGTAGACCTCACCTACTTTAGTCTTTATGCTTTTTTGGATTTCATCCGCTGAAACCGCATCATCACTATTTAACTTCAAACTCTTTACGCGGAATTGAGGGCCCTCTTCAACCGGTATAGTAATATGAACCTCTCTGGCTTTTTTATTTATATCAATACGCGGCTCCAGCACCTTGACCCTGAGATAACCGTTGTCATGGTAAAAACCTTCTACCCGAAATAAATCCAGCTTTAAGATATCTTTCTGATACACCCCGGAATCATCCAGAAATGAAAACCAAGACGTCTCTTGGGTTTCCATCTGATCCAGGAGGTCATCATCAGGAAATGCCTTGTTACCTGAAAAACGAATCTTTTCAATCTTTACCTTTTCCCCCTCCTTGATCCTTATCGAAATATTTACCAGGTTTCCCTTTCCGGACTGGGTATCTATATCGACTTGCGCAAAAAAGTAACCTTTCTCACGATATAGTTTTAGGATCTCATCGCTACTTTCCAAAACCATATGGTCATTAAAAGTCGCCCCTCTTTTGAGTCCTATTTTTTCCCGGATATCGTTTGCGTCTATCTTGTCATTACCAACAATATCAACATCTCCGATTGAAGGTATCTCTTCAACAATAAACTCTAATTCCAGCCCTTTCAACGTCTCCCGTGTTTCAACACGAATATCCTTGAATTGCCCAAGGCTGTATATTTGCTCAATGTCCTCACGGATCTGTTTTTTGGAAAGAATGGAGCCTGTCTTGGTCCGAATGTAATAGAGGATGGTAGATTCATCAATCCGCTTGTTACCAGAAATCTTTACAGACTCAACGATTTCACCTTCTTGAGCCAAAGCACAAGGGACCAGGGAAACTAGAATAATGCCAATTAAGGCCGCAAAAAAAATGTGGGCTTTTTTTAACATTCGGCCAGAACTATCTGAAATTTTTAGAGTTATCAGGGAGATTCATCACCTGTATTTCCAGACAAAAAAAAGTATCAAGCCTCAGCAGTATAACCCACTGAAACTTAATACTTTAAATATTTTTTATCATCATTGCTTCGCTCAAGCGAAGAAAATTTTATCAGCCAACATTCACAGCTCCGGACTTTTCTACAAATACCAAGCTGTCATCCTGCAAACTGACCTCAATGAGTCCGCCATTTTTAAACCGCCCTTTGAGCATTTCATCGGACAAAACATCTTCCAAATGTTTTTGAATCGCTCGTTTTAAAGGCCGGGCTCCAAAATTCGGGTCATAGCCTTTTTCAGCCAGCCATCTTTTCGCACCCGGTGTTACGTCAATGGTCAACCCTTGCTGGATCAACTGCTCATTGAGAATATTTAATTGAACATCTAGAATCTCGACAATATTATCCAATTCCAGAGGACGGAAAACTACCGTCTCACTCAAACGATTGAGGAACTCAGGGTTGAAAGTTTTCTTCAAGTCCTGTTTCAATTCCTTTTGCATTTTATCGTAATTCAATTCTTCATCATCCTTATGGAACCCGAGACTGGTTCCCTTTTCAAGCATTCGGGAGCTTATGTTAGAAGTCAGAATCACAACCGTGTTCTTGAAATCTATCACCCGGCCATAACTATCGGTCAGCCGACCATCATCCATGATCTGCAACAAGAGATGGTAGATGTCAGAGTTTGCCTTTTCTATCTCGTCAAAGAGGACCACAGAATAAGGTTTGCGTCGTACCTTTTCTGTCAATTGACCTCCCTCTTCATATCCAACATATCCTGGAGGTGCTCCTGTCAGGCGCGAAACATTAAATTTTTCCATATACTCAGACATATCCAGTCGTATGAGAGCGTCTTCATTGCCGAACAGAAATTCGGCCAGAACCTTAGCCAGCTCTGTTTTGCCAACACCAGTTGGACCAAGAAACAAAAAGGTCCCAATCGGCCTTTTCATATCTTTCAATCCAGAGCGGGATCTTCGAATCGCCTTCGTCAACACTTTAATCGCCTCACCCTGGCCCACTACTTTTCCAGCCAGTTCATTTTCCATATTTATGAGGCGAGCGCTTTCCTTCTCTTCAATGCGAGAGAGAGGAATTCCAGTCATACTCGAAACAACATCGGCAATATCATCCTCAGTGATGCTTGGTTCACTATCATCACGGTCTTTATCCCAATCTGCTTTCACCATATCCAGTTTATCGCGCAACTCTTCTTCTTTATCGCGCAACTCAACGGCCTTTTCAAACTCCTGGTTTTCAATGCATACTTTTTTATCGCGAATCACAATGTCTATATCCCGCTGAATTTTTTTCATCTCAGGAGATTGAGTCACTTCACGTAAGCGCACCCTGGAACCAGCCTCATCAATCACGTCAATGGCTTTATCCGGGAGAAAACGATCACTGATATAACGTTCAGAGTACTGGACCGCAGTTACAATCGCGTCGTCAGAGATTTTTGCCTTGTGATGCAATTCATATGGAACTTTCAGCCCTTTAATAATCTCAATCGTTTCTTCAACCGTTGGAGGATTAACGATGATGGGCTGGAAACGTCTTTCTAAAGCACCATTTTTTTCAATATATTTTCTGTACTCTTCCAAAGTGGTTGCACCAATACATTGAATTTCACCACGGGAAAGAGCTGGCTTGAGCATATTTGAAGCATCAACCGAACCTTCAGCGGCTCCAGCTCCAACCAAAGTATGCAGCTCGTCTACAAAAAGGATGACACTGTCATTCTGAATGATTTCTTTCATAATACCTTTGAGACGGGCTTCAAACTGACCACGGTATTTTGTGCCCGCAATGAGGGAACCCAGGTCCAGGGAAACCACCCTCTTCTCAAAAAGGGTATCAGGAACTTCACGTTCAGCAATTAGCTGTGCCAAGCCTTCAACGATTGCAGTTTTACCAACTCCAGGCTCGCCAATTAAAACAGGATTATTTTTTGTACGTCGGCTGAGTATCTGGATCACCCGTTCTATTTCCTTGGCCCGGCCGATCACAGGATCCAGCTTTCCGTCGATTGCCATTTTAGTAAGGTCACGGCTGAATTCATCCAGGGTTGGCGTTTTGCCTACCTCACGGTTGCTCTCGGTAGGTTCTTTGAACATTTCCACAATTTTTTCGCGGACATCATCAAAGAACATTCCAAAACTATTCAGAACCCTGCAAGCAACACCCTCTTTCTCCTTCAAAAGCCCTAAGAGAAGATGCTCCGTGCCAATAT
>WAHY01000004.1:0-1743 GCA_009873635.1 Nitrospinota bacterium | reverse complement strand
TCTTTGAACATTTCCACAATTTTTTCGCGGACATCATCAAAGAACATTCCAAAACTATTCAGAACCCTGCAAGCAACACCCTCTTTCTCCTTCAAAAGCCCTAAGAGAAGATGCTCCGTGCCAATATAATTGTGGTTTAAGGAACGTGCTTCCTCCACCGCAAATTCCAAAACTTTCTTTGCTCTTGATGTGAAAGGAATATCACCTATGATCAAAGAGTTCGAACTGCGAGGCAGGTTTTTTTCCAACTCTTTTTTTAATTGAGTCAGATCTACTCCGCTTTTTTGAACTATGGCGACAGCAATACCCCCACCATCTTTAATCACTCCCTGCAAAATATGTTCTGTACCTAGATATTCGTGGCGGTAGAGTTCAGCTTCCTCGCGAGCAAGAATTATGACCCTCCGAGCCCTTTCTGTGAATCGTTTAAACATGATTCAATTTGCCTCAAAATAGCGGATTTATAATCTGAAAAGAGTCCTGCAGATAAAAATGTGCAGGGCAACATCCCTTGTTTTTATTCGGGTAAACCTCCCCATTATCCTAACAAATGATGTCAATTATATAAAGGGTTTATTTCTACCGGTTCCGTAAGCCAAAAAGTCTTTTTTTTAAAGGGTTTATCTTTGCGTCGCACAATCTTTCAGGAGGTCTAATCCTTATTGCGCAATGGTTTTCTTATCGGTTGAACATTAAGTGGACTAAACCTCATTTTGAACTGGGAGTTGTGCTGGGATACGCTCGTTGGAAACAGATTTATCAACAAACAATAAACAACCGAGAGGTCTATTTGCCATGCTCGACAAGATAACGCGTTCGGCCCCACGCCCTTTGGCAAGGGAAGCAATCAGCATTAGCATTTCAAGCCGAGCTAACCCTTTGACAGCAATAAAATATATTGCTAGTTGGCCCCACGCCCAGTGGATCAACTATATCCCGCATCCTTATGAAAACAGACCACAGCTGCTGTCGTGCTTGGGGGATAAAACTCATTCCCGGAGGTCAGGGACACCCCAATATCCTCAGCCCCAAGCAGTTCCCAGATAACACGATTATGAGTCAGATCTGTTATTGCCGGATACCCCGGGCTGTAGCGTTGCCCCTTATTGTCCTTTTTCATTCCCGTCCGTTGATGAAGCAAATGATGAATGTATTCTGCCAGGTCTTCAGCGACTCGATCGCTGAGCCCTTGAAGATATAATGCCGACTCGCTGTCATGTTGAGATTTAAATTCTTCAATACCCGTTTCGACCCTGTCACCAGCGGTCGAAATCTGCAATCCAACCACATCCCACTGCCCAGAGTCCTTTGTATGAAAATACTGACCCACAGAAAAGACATCTTTTCGCCCTTTACCGATACAGACATCAAACTGGAGCCTGGCACGTTCTTTTTCACGATTTTCCGGATCATAAATAATGACCTCATCACCATCAGATTGAGCGGGAAAAAGTCCAAATCTGGCCTTGGGTACAATCCAGCTATTTTCTTCGGCTTTTTCAATCCAGGTTTTTTCCAAATCCTGAAGTTGTTTCAGCGTCACACCTTTATGAATCCAACTGGATTTTTTACCGAACTTCCAATTCAGCGAATACAGGCTTTTTCTATCCATACTACCTGCAAGTTTATGCAGTTTGAATTCAACTTTATGGATTCCGTATCCGTCTGAAGGACTTTCATGATGCCTGAAGCTGACTTTTCTTCTTGGCAGGGTCTTTAAAAGTTCGTCCTTCTCCTCCTGAA
>WAHY01000003.1:124093-212323 GCA_009873635.1 Nitrospinota bacterium | reverse complement strand
TATTAAAATCGTGGAATTTTACAGTGATTTCAATTCCGGGAAACGCCGTGATACCCGTAGAATCTGCAGATTGAATAAATTCTGGAATACCATCAAAAGTATCATGATCGGTGAGAGACAAGATCGACACATTATTTTTTTCAGCAATCTGTACCAAATCTGAAGGAGAAAACTCACCATCTGAAAAGATCGAGTGCATATGTATTTCAGATTTACGCAGTGGCATGGCTTTATCCTTGAAGTTTCCATTTATATTAACGGGTTTTCCAGTGATTTCATAACAAAATACGGTTTTCCTGAAAACCAAACGCTTTCTCCTTCCCCAGTTAGGGTGTTCTATCTTCTTATTCCGTGAGCATTGATTTGGTGATAGATTTCCGATACCTTTAAGTGCATGAGACAAACAATATTGATTTTCCTGATATTTATTGCCGGATGCCTTTCTTTAAGCACAAGCACCCCTGTTGCTTCAGAGCCTCGTGAGGTTCTCATTGTATATACTGGCAATGTCCTGGCAGAACTGAAACCCTGCGGTTGCGCCAAGGAAGAAGACCAGGGGGGAATAGAACGGCGAATGCAATATTTGATAGATACGCGCAAACAAAACCCTGATCTTTTGCTTGTTGACACCGGAGATCATTTTAAAGAGCCCACTCGCCAGGGTAAATTGAAAGCAGAAACACTGCTCATTGCGACAGAAAAAATGCAATATGACGCTATTGCATTGGGAGACAGGGACATGGTCTACGGAACCAGGTTTTTAAAAGAACGACCACAAATTCCCTGGATTGCGGGAAACTTGTTGATCAATAATTTTGAGCCTATTCGATCAAAGGTAAAATCATTCTCAAATGGATTGAAAGTGGGTATTGTCGCTGTAGCTGATCCCGACCTGTTTTATGACCATTTCGGTCTGGAAATCTTGAATCCCAAGCAGACAGCCCTGAACCTGATAACCCGTCTGCGTGAAAAAGAAAACCCTGACCTCATCGTCCTCCTCACTCATGCAGAAAAAAAGGTCGCCTTGGGTTATCTTGATTTGGAAGGTGTGGATATTGTGATCAATGGTCACATTGTCAACGAATTAGATGTCATTGACATGGAGCCCGTGAGGAAAAAAGGGAAACTATTTGTTCAATCCTCTCCAAAGGGACAGAAAATGGGAGAATTGAGAGTTCAGTTTGACTCGAATAGAAAAAAATCTATCACCCATCACATGGTAAAACTGGATTCAAGTGTAAAATTTGCCCCTGAAATGGTAAAGTTATACGAAAATTATAATGAAAAAGTAGAAGCCATGTTTTTTGAAACTCTGGCTGGCAAGCGCAACAAAAGAAACAAATCTGTCTACGCCGGAGATAAAGTGTGCAAGAACTGTCATACCTCTGAGCATAAGGTATGGTCGGGTTCCAGGCATGGAAAGGCCTATGAAACTTTAAGGAAAATTAATAAGGCGTTCGATCCTGAATGTCTGAAGTGCCACGTAGTGGGCTTTAATCTTTCTGGAGGCTTCATCAGCGAATTGGATACCCCGGGGCTGAAGAATGTTCAGTGCGAGGTGTGCCATGGTCCGGGCCTAACCCACGCATCAGCTCCACAGGAGAGATTAAAGAGCCGGGCTAAAGAAGCCTGTAGCAAGTGCCATGTAAAAAACCACAGTCCCCGTTTTAATTTTGCGGAGTACTGGCCTAAGATTAAACATTAATATTTTTTGAAAATATAAGGAGTCGTTCATGACAAAGGTTACATCCCTTTTACTTACAGTTTTTTTATTCCTGCCTGCATGGGCTCAGGCTGATGAAAAAATTCGCGGGACCTATGAAGTCGTTGGAGACATCAACAAACTCAAAAATATTAACACCATTGAAATGGCGGAGTTCTTCAATTATTCCTGCGGGCATTGTTATCGGTTTCTGGAAACCTCTAAACGGCTGCGCTCAAAGTTCAAAGACAAATTACATCACAAAAAGTTTCCTATTTACTGGGGCAACCAGACCGCCTATCCAGCAATGGCATTTTATATTGCCGATGAACTGGGGGTTGAAGAAGAATTCACACAGGAACTTTTTGATACAGGTTTTAAATTGGGTGTCGATATTTTCCAACCCAAAGTTATAAAGTTCCTCGCTCGAGATTTTGAAATAGGTAAAGAGATGACCGAAGGCATGCAGTCTGCTTCCATTAAAAAGAAAACCGATCGCTCCCTGGAACTGGCCAAACAGTTCAAGGCCAATGAAACACCAACCATTATAATTAATGACATACTAAAAGTAGCACCCAGCATGTCAAATGGAAGTGTTGATGAAATGACAGACAACTTGGAATTAATATTTTCAGATATATTAAAAAATAATGGTTAGTTATATTCGCCTTGGCCTCGACTCTAATCCTGCTTAAAATCCATTATGAAAAATAATATTTTAAAAAATACATTAGCTCTTTTTATTGTTGCCTTCTTCATCTTATATCTGCCGCAGGTCAATATCCTGGGCACGATTAACCTTAAAGGGACAGCTGACGCAGGCTTCTTCAGCAGTGACCTGGAAATTTTTGAAGAAGTTGTGGATTTAGTCTCAGAAAAATATGTCTACCCCCCTGACCACAAAAAACTGTTCTCTGCCGCGATCGAGGGCATGATAAAAGGTGCGGATTCAGACAGTGTTACACTCAGCAAAAAAACCAACATTAATATTCTGAGATATAAAGACAAGAAAACTCGATACAGGCTGAATTATGACAGAAACCACGATTGGGACGAGCTCCAGAAGGTGTACTATTTCCTCCACGACAATTCAAAAAGGACCATTGAAAAAAAAGATTTGGAAAGTTCAGCCATCGAAGGGGTCATGAGTTCGCTTGACAGCTATTCTCAATATATGGACAAAGACACCTTTAATAAATCCATGCGAGATACTGAAGGAAAGTATGGCGGGCTGGGAATGGTCATCACGATGAAAGATAAAAAGCTATACGTGGTAAAAACCATGGGTGATTCACCCGCACAAAGAGCTGGAATTCTCGCTGACGATTCATTCGTAAGCGTGAATGGCAAAGAAATCGTTGGAATGCATATTGAGGAGCTTGCCAACCTGCTAAGGGGCTATCCAGACACCAAAGTTACAATTACCCTTTTGCGGCCTGCTGACAAAAGAAAAAGAACTTACACCCTCACCCGTGAGATCATTTTAATAAATACGGTCGAATACAAAACCCTTGATAACCAGATAGGTTATTTAAAAATAAATAGCTTTTCCAAACAAACTGAAAAACAATTGATGGCCAGTTTGAAAATGGCTGAAAAAGATGAAGTCAAGGCATTCATCCTTGATGTTCGTGAAAACCCTGGTGGACTGCTTACCCAGTCGGTAAAAGTAGCCAGTCATTTTCTTTTCAAAGGCAGAATGGTTGTTTATACGCAGGGAAGAGACGAAGACGATTATCATGAGTACCGTGGTTTATATAAAAACAGCCTGCATCAGGTTCCCGTCGTTGTTCTCATCAATCAATACAGTGCCAGCGCATCAGAGATTGTAGCAGGCGCCTTGAGAGATTCGGGGAAAGCTCTGATCATCGGTGAAAACTCTTACGGCAAGGGGTCCGTTCAAACCATTTTCAGGTTAAGCGACGGCTCTGGACTGCGTCTCACTACCTCAAAGTATTACACTCCATCAGGAATCGACATCACCGAGCATGGTATAGTTCCTGAGATTCGTATTATCAACGACGTCATAAAAGATGAGGAACATAAAGCCGATATTGAAGGTCCTGTCCAACCTTCACTGACTTTAAAGAACTCCAGCCTCAAAAAGTTTTTCGAAAAGCAGGGCATCACATTGTCCCGAGAGCATGACTCAACAGTGGAACTGGCTCACAGCATACTTATTAACACAACAGTTGCCAGCAAAAAACGGTCTATGGAAAAGGCCCGTGAAATTGCTGCCAACATTGAATATTAGCTAAACTTAAAGATTAGAAGGAATGCAGGAAATGAACATCATCAGCATCGACTACGAAAAAGGAACCGTACAAAGTGATTTTTTCAACTGGCAAATCGTCTCGAACAATGACAACAAATTTCTTCTCCTGCAACGGGAAGAAAATGGCCGGTTTCATGCCGCAGAAGCGGATGTCAAAAAGAAACAAATCTGGGAAGTAAAAGAAATATCATATCGCGGACCGGACGGTGACACTTTTTTTTATGATGAAGACAGCGGCATCATCAAGGTCTAAATAGAAGCCAGCATTGATTTCCCATTGAAGAAAATAACGCGTTCAAGAATATTTGAAATTCATATTGAATCACCTGGTGGTAGACTGCCTGTAAAGCTGGAAGTTCCAATCAGTGGCCAACTAACTGAGGCAGGCCAGTGGTCTCAATTATCTCGAAAGTCAAAAGTTCTAAAAATCTAATTTTATATGTTGGCATCGCTGTCTTCCTGTCAGCAGGGTTGGCTTTGATTATTAATATTGCGACAGCTCCATAAATAAAGACAACCGAACTCCCTCAAAAGAAAAACTCTGAACCCTCTACCCTTCCACCTGAACCAGAAGCTAAACCTGACAAAAACAAATCAACCAAAAAGAGTTTTATTAACTCCTTAAAGCCCAGCACCCTCTATAAGGAAACAGCAGTTATCAGAAAACTGGAAAGAGGAGATTTGACCAGTGTCTATGACTATCTGGTTCAGCGGGGAACCCCCAATGCTAAAACCCAGGACCATTACACCCTTCTTATGGCTGCAACTCTTCACGGGCATATTGAATTCGTAGATGGCTTACTGAAACTTGGGGCAGACCCGAATATTCCTGCCAATGACGGCTTTACAGCATTAATGAGAGCTATCTTGAACGACAATTTGGCAATTGCCAGAATTTTATTGAAACACGGCGCCAAACCAAACCAGCAGGATGACAATGGTGATACACCGTTATCAATCGCGCAAGACTCAAATAACACCAGAATGAGTTCTTTAATAATAAAGTATTCGCAGTAGTTGCCTGCAACTAGCCGGTTATTCAGATTGGAAGATGCGCAGGGACTTCAAATGCCCTAATGAAGTGCGCAGAGTTTCTTTTGTTTTTCCAGCCAGGAAATTACCCCTTAAATCAAGTTTCTTCAGTTTAGGAAATTTTTTCGTGTTCGCCAGGGCTAAAGCCCCGGCATCCCTGATTTCGTTCCAACCTAATTGCAACGACTCAAGGTTAGGAAAACTGGAAGAGCTTGCGAAGGCAATCGTACCTTCATCAGCAAAAAAGTTATGCTTCAGGATTAACTTTTTGAGTTTTGGGAAAGGCTGAGATTGGGATAGCAGTTCGGCACCTTTTGGGCTGATATCGTTGTACCTCAAATCAAGTTTTTTTAGTTTTTTAATAAACTCCTGTTTGAGCAGAGTTTCCAGGCCCTTGTCACCAATCTTTTTTCCAGAGAGGTTTAAGACCTTTCCTCCCCTCGACAGGTTTTCTTTAAAAAGTTTTTCATAATCAACCGGCTCAGAAATATCCAATTGCGCCTCAGCCCAGTTGACAGGAATTAGAAAAACTATTAACAGGAAAAGGAACTTTGATTTGAACATTGGATAAATCAGTCGTCTGTATCGCTGTCCTTCGCGGCCCGGGCTTTGAGTTCTTCCCAGCTATTGATCAAATCTTCATCATCCTCATCCGTGATTTCCTCATAATAAAAATCCTTGAGGTCATCGACATAAAGATGACAAAGCCGGGTTCTACACTTGGCGTTTTGAAGAGATTCTATTCCCTCACGCCGGATCCGGTTCGAGGTGATATATAAATGTTTCAACTTGGAAAGTGTCTGGGATTCAGCAATGGCAATAGCTCCTTCATCTTCGACCAGGTTGCCATATAAGCTGAGTTTTTTCAGGTTGCTCATGTAAGGAGATTCAGCTATCGCCTTAACTCCATCATCACTGATGACATTTCCATAAATATCCAGGTCGGTCAGGTGCTTGAAATTTTCCGAGTTGGCAATCGCCGCAATTCCTTCATCACTGATATTGTTGTTGGGTAAAACCAGTTTTTTCAATCTGCGAAGACTTTTGGATTCTGATAACTTGATGGCCCCCTTGTCTCCAATATTCTGGTTGCTTAAATCCAGGTTTTTTTTATCCGGAGTTAAAAACTGTTTTATAAGATATTCAACACTTGCCACGGGCCATTACCTCTTCACAAATTAAAGGGAGTTTACTTGCCACATTATAACATAATCGGTTCCCGGCTTTAACCATCCAGCATGACATATCGAATCAGGAAAAGGAGCGCGATCAAAATCATTACTGGGTGAACGTCTCTGATCTTCCCGGATAAAAGTCTTGTCAGGGGATAAGTGATAAAACCCAGGGCCATTCCACTGGCGATGCTATAGGTTAAAGGCATGCCCACAATTGTCAAAAACGCTGGAAGAGCGTCATCCCATTTTCTCCACTCAATGCGGGCCAGGTTGGAAACCATGAGACACCCCACAATGATCAACACAGGAGCCGTTATGGGATAAAGAGTTTTACCCGATTCCAGAGTGTAACCCCCGCCAATCATTTGAGCTATTGGAGCGAAAAATAGCGCCAGCAGAAATAGAAACGCAATCACGATGGCGGTGAGGCCTGTGCGTCCACCTTCGGCCACTCCGGCTGAACTTTCGATATAGCAGACCACGGTAGAGGTTCCCATGGCAGCCCCTGCTGTGGTAGCTACCGAATCCGGCAAAAATGCCCGGGTCGCTCGAGGCAGTTTACCCTCCTTCAAGAGACCTGCCTGTTGGCTGACCCCTACAAGGGTTCCCGCCGTATCAAACAAATCAACAAAAACAAAGACAAAGATTACGGTGATAAGCCCAAGGTCTAACGCGCCGAGAATATCCATTTTCAAAAATGTCGGCCCCATAGCAGGCGGCAGCGCAATAATCCCCTGATAACTCACCAGTCCAAAAGGAAGTCCCCCAAATGTCAGCAGCAACATGCCTATCAGAATCGCCCCCTTGATTTTCCTGAACATAAGAAATCCGATCAAGGCAGTCCCGAAAAAGGTGAATAAAACGGGAAGGCTTTTGAGGTTGCCCAGCTTTACCAAGGTTCCCGGGTCTTTAACGATCAGACCACCCTGAACAAAACCAATGAAAAAAATGAACAGCCCTATTCCAGAAGCAATCGCATATTTAAGAAAGTCTGGAATCAGGTTTAGAATCAGTTCACGAACTCGCATCAGGGTAAGGACGATCAAAATAAGACCGGAGCAAAAGACAGCTCCCAGAGCTTTCTCCCAGGAAATTCCCTGGCCAATAACAACGGTATAAGTGAAATAGAAATTGATACCCATGCCAGGAGCCAGGGCTATGGGATAATTGGCCCACAAGCCCATTATCAGGCATCCTAAAGCGGCAGAAAGGCAGGTCGCTGTCATCACCGCACCAAAATCCATACCAGTTGCAGACAGGACAGCAGGCTGTACAAAAATTATATAAGATGCGGTCAGGAAGGTGGCAACACCTGCCCTGATTTCAGTGGGAATATCTGTCCCATTCTGAGACAAAAGGAAAAACTGGTCGATCCGATGTTTAATAGATTGCACCTTCTCGCGCCCAGACAATTTACTTAATCAGGATTTCAGGAACCGTTCTTCAACCAGGGCAACCTCTTCTTCACGGGAATTGACCTCACCCATCACTCGAGCTTCCCGAAGTTCATTGAGCACCGATTGGAAAACAGGTCCGGGCTCCATGCCCATTTCCACAAGGTCATCCCCAGTCAGCGATAGTTCTGCCTTACCCTGGTATTGTGTGAAATAAATATTCGCGTACTGGTTAAATCGGTCTGTAGAAGACAAGGCCATCAAAAAAATGACCGCTTCAACGGAAAGACTGGAAAAGGTATGGTATATCTCTTTCGGTCCCCACTCTTTTATAGACTCCAGTTTTTGCATACTTTCACGGCAGCGGATCCTGTCATCGCGAAGCGAGTTTTTCATACGGGCAGGTAAATGCAAACGATCTGCCGCTTTCAAAAACGCGTCTTCATCCAGGGAATAGAACAGCCCCAAAAAATAGACATACCATACTTCTGGTTTTTTTGGAAAGATAACCCTGTCTGCCCAGGGGAATACCGACTCAAGTCTCTCCAGAACTTCCAGGTCACACGACGATTTCAACATTTCAGGAGATACAAACTGCAACAGATCAAATTCCCTCATTCTACGCACGCAATCCATAGGCTTTTTTTCATTGAGCAAGAGTTTGATCTCATTAAACAAACGCATTCCACTTAAAGAATCGACCAGCCTCTTTTTGATGGTGTTCCCCATAAACGCCTCTGCCTGCTTGCCCATCGAAAAACCAAACCTCTGTTCAAACCTTATTGCCCTGAAAAGTCTGCAAGGGTCTTCAATAAAACTTAAACTGTGGAGGACATGAATTTCCCTGCTTCGCAAATCCCTTTCCCCATTAAAAAAGTCAATCAGGCAAAAAGCATTAGAGCCGGTCAATTTCACAGCCATACTGTTTATAGTGAAGTCGCGCCGAAAAAGGTCAGACTTTATAGAGCTTTTTTCAACTGTGGGCAAAGCTCCGGGATGCTCATAATATTCCATGCGCGCGGTGGCTACATCTATTCGATAACCATCAGGAAAAATCACTACCGATGTCCCGAATTTTTCGTGAGACTTTACCCTGCCTCCCTGTTCTTTAGCAAGGCAGGAGGCAAAGTGAATTCCGTCACCCTCTACGACAATGTCAATGTCCTGATTAGGAATGTTTAAAAACAGGTCCCGGACAAAACCCCCAACCGCATAAACAGAAAAATTCAAACGATCACCAATTTTGGCAATGCCTTCAAGGTGCTTGAACACATCCTTATCCAACCTCTCCTTGACCAGGCTCTTGAGGTTTTTAGGAGCCCCAGACTTACCCAGAAACATAACCTTTGAAGAGTCCTCCTGTTGCAGCATGTCATTATGCAAAACGCGGAGAAGGTCTCCCCGGCTGATAACGCCTATCAAACGATTATCAGCATCGACGACGGGTATGAGCTTCTGTTTCTCTTCAATCACTATAGGAATCAGTGACTTGAAATAATCATCAGGAGATGCAACCGCAAAACGGCTTATCATCAAGTTCTCGGTAATATCCTTATCCATGTCATGATAGATAGCTTTTTCTACTATCTGACGGGTGATCAACCCTACCGGCTGCCCAGCCTTCAAAACTGGAAGCGTGTTCAAGTTATACTGGGTCAATTTTTTCTCAACACTCTCAATGGTATCTTTCATATCCACAGAAATTGCCGGCGAATGCATGATGTCTCCTACACGGCTCAAGGGCTGAACAAGGCGTTCAAGTTCGCCAAGCAACTTTTCTTTCACTTGTTGAAGAGTGAGTTCTTTGATAGTGGCCGATGCAGCGCTCCCATGCCCACCCCCTCCGAAGACCTGTGCCAGCTCAGCAACATTTAATTCTGCAATACTGCTTCGCGCTATCAAATAGATTCTTTTATCCAGTCGAACCAGAGCAAAAACCGCTGCCAGATTTTCCATGTCGACAACATTCTGGACCACATATGCCAGGTCCCTGACAAAATGATCCGAAGAAGCGAAAACGAGGGCAACCTCTATTCCATTGATCATGTGCGTTTCCAGGCTGGACACCAGTTCATTGAAAATTTCAAGTTGTTCAGAATTTAGTTTTTGCCGCATAAAACTGGAAACCCGGCTCAATTCCGCGCCGCGTTTAACCAGTTCTCCGGCAGCAATCAAATCTTCTGGTGTGGTCGAAACTGTAACCAGTGAATGAGTATCCTGATAAATACCCAGAGTCATCAGGGTACATTCTTCCGGTGTCAGAGGTATATCTTTAGCAAGCAAAATTTCATGCAAAATAGTAGTGGTTGCTCCTCTTTTTTTTATAACTGCCTGATTGACATTCACTTCATGCTTTGGGTCTGAGTGGTGATCATAAACATGGACCTCTACTTCCGGGCTATGCATTAAATCAGCAAAAACACCTATTCTCTCAGGCATATGCGTGTCGACAATCACCAATAGTTTCACCTGATTCAAAGGGATGTCCTTAATTCTTGTGAATTCAAGACGAGGGCGATCTTCCTTCAGAAATTCTTCAACCAGACTTTCAGCTGAACCGGGAAGGACGAGATGCGCATCAGGATACAGTTTTTTTGCCGCCATCATAGAAGCCAGACAATCAAAATCCGCATTCAAATGTGTTGTTATGATTTGCACTTTTAGAAAAGGCCCAGGTCAATAAAAAATGATAATTCAACAAGAAGCTTATTTTCAGCCAAAGTGTCTTGCATTATATCTTTTATATAAATTCTAACTTATTTTATCCCAACGAAGGAAAAGAAAACAAAAAGTTGCTCATGCCCGTGATATTTTCAAGTGTCTCTTTTGCGAATTTGAACTCGACTTGAGAAAGGAAGGCTTTTGGGGAGAGTGCAAAGAGTGTTATCGCAGGCCTTGTACACCAATACTCCTTTAATCAAATAATTCCCCGGATCAAAACCCTGGGGAACTCGAAAGCTTTTGTTAAATTCGGCGGTGTTGATATGCCCCTTGACCATTTTTTGCTGCGCATCATCTCGAATCAGGTGTGTTGGAGATTCATGCCAGTGTTTCTTGCTTGCAAAAAAATTATCTTCAAGTTTGATTCGGGTTGCCAGCAATTCATTACCTTGCATCGGTTGTAACGAATAAATATGCCAGCCTTCTTCAATCTGGACTGACAGGTACAGCTTGAAATGGTCACCTGGGTAAGCGAAATCCCTGTCGACCAATGCACTTAGTTTGACTCTTGGACCAACTGGAAGCTCTGAACTGGGGAAAGAAAAAGGTTCAGCAAAAACTGAAGTTGGAACAAACGCCAGAATAAAAACACATATTCTGATCATGGTCAGGGTATTACTTGTTTAATTTTGCTTCGGTTCGGGAAGAGGCAAGATATTTTTCTATAACGTGAACAAATTTCTCTTCAGATACAGCGCCAGAAAACATTTCCCCAGAAATTGTCCTGGAATCAGGGTCGTAGGTACCCAGAATAAAAGTTGGAGTTCCTTGTATTCCAAGGTCAACCCCGTCGCGGATGTCTTTCTTAACACGCTCCGCATATTTTTCATTTTTCCAGCACCGTTCGAATTCCTTCATATTTTCAATTCCTGCAAGCCTGACCAGGCCTAAAATTTCATTGTTGTCCGCAGGATTTGTGATTTTTCTATAGAAAAGGCTCTGAAGTTCCCAGAATTTATTTTGGTCCCTGGCACATTCAACTGCTTGCGCCAATCCATGCGCTTCCTTATGAAAGGGAAGTGGAAAATGACGGTACCCGAATTGAACTTCGCTGGAATATTTTTCCCTTACTTTTGCCAAAGTATTTTGCACCCTTTTGCAAAACGGACATTGAAAATCAGAATACTCCAGGACAAATACCCGTCTGGTAGAAGAATCATTTTCGTTCGCCCACATCATGGCAGTGCCCACCCCTGCAACCAAATGAAAATCATTAGGGGGTTTTAAATAAACTTTAACCCACCCTTGTTGAACGGCATTCTGATATTGCCGCTCGACATGAACCTGGTGGAAGCTTTTTTCCAGATAATCCCGAATTTCACCACTTACCTGGGCGAGGTTGCCAATCTCTTTGATACCAGGATTGCTGTCGTAAAACTGTTTTATTTCAGCAGGCGTAACCTTTGGGGGTTGTTTAGTAAATGAATCAGGGTGCTTTTCTGCAAGTTTATCGAGGATCTTTTCTTTTAAGGCACGGGTCTGCATTTCATGCAGTTGTTTGAGGGCTTCCTGTATACGGATGTGCTTGAGGTCATCCAGATAGATAGGCTCTCCATCAACTTCTGCCGCTATCGGATTATTTGAAAAAAAAGGTTTCCCTTCTGTATCGGCATAGATCTGGTTAGTACCAGCAAGAAAAAATAAAAAGGAAACTATGAGTATCTTCTTAAACATCAATTTACCAGGAAAGCAAGAACACATATGAACTTTATGATAGAAAGGAATGTTCTAACCATATTGTCATGGAAAGCTTCGACATGGGAATCACGTCCTTCTAATACTATTATCTCTCAACCCTGATATAAAACGCAATTCATTAGTTCGCACCAGAAAACGCTATCTGCCCCAGATCTACAGAAAAACCATTATGAACTTCTACACTTTAAAAACAGGTTTGGTCCATTATAATTTTTTGTACTACTCGGGGTTGAGAAACTTGTGGACATTACCAGCGAGTTCCAAAAAGGCTTTTGTGGCATCAGAATCCGGGTGAGATAAAACAACAGGGTCTCCACTATCAGAATTAGCAACAATATTTCCATCTAACGGAATACTACCAAGATAGGGTAAAACCAGTTCTTCTGCCAATTTTTTTCCACCGCCCTTTTTGAACACATCAATTTTTTCATTACAATGCGGGCAGGACATCGTGCTCATATTTTCAATTACCCCCACAATGGGAACATTACTGTCGCGGGCAAAAGAAATCATTTTTCGAGCATCCAGAATTGCCAGATCCTGAGGAGTTGTGACCACTACAGCTCCATCCACCTCACCGATAAAGTCGATAATAGTGATTTGTTCGTTCCCGGTTCCGGGAGGAAGGTCAAACAGAATATAATCCAATGGCCCCCAGTTTATATTCCCCAGCAACTCAATAATAAAGTCATATTTGACAGCATCTCTCCAGGCTATATGCATATTGGGGTCTTCTATTAGAAACCCCAACGAAGCCACTTTCAGTCCATTTTTAGTTTCGTAAGGATCAATGCCTACATCTGTGGCTTTCAATCTGACATTTTCAGCACGCAATAATTTTGGGATATTAGGTCCATGAAGGTCGGCGTCTGCCAACCCAACAGAAAAGCCTTTTTCGGCCAGAGCAATAGCGAGGTTGGTGGTTACAGTACTTTTCCCGACTCCTCCTTTATTACTGCCAACAATAATCTTGTGCTTTATCTCATTCATCCGCTTGTTAACTAACCAGCGGTTATGCTCATTTTTGTCAGCTTTGCAGTCGGTCTCATTATTAAACTCACACATTTCACAAGTGTGAAGGAGTCGACATTCTCCGGTAACTACCATCTAAACCTCCTAAAAAACATAGAATCGGGCACACGTTCTTTTTCTGACGGCCCCTGGGAAAATGAAACTGAATGTTAAAGACTATGTAACTCGGATACCGATGTCAAGGGAAATAGGGCATAATCCACCAATACCTGCCTTGAGCAAAATTTTCTGAAACTTTCCCAAATTTTTTATATCTAAATCTGAGATGCCTTTTTAGGTACCAAATCATCAAAAAAAACCAACCATCTTTTAAGGAAATCAGGAAAAATGAAAACTATTCACCCAAAGCTTTTTACATTATTAATTATCCTTTTTACCGCGACCAGCGCTTTTGCTGGAAACGCTGTGACCATCACCGATCCGCCAAATGGTGCCGTGGTTTCAAGCCCTGTAAAGGTTTGCATGGCTACTGAAGGGGTTGAAGTTCAACCTGCAAAAAAAGGGGTCAATGAAGGCAAAGGCCATCATCATATTATCGTTGATGTCGATCTGCCAAAAGATCTGAGCCAGCCGATTGGAAAAGACGCAAACCACATCCATATGGGAGATGGTTCCACCTGTAAAGAGATAAAGCTCTCTGCCGGAAAACACATCATCCGCACCCTGTTCGCTAAGGGTAATCATGTACCTTATAATCCACCTTTGACGGCTACGGTAACCGTTACCGTTAAGTAGAAAACTCTATAGGTCCGGGCCGTACTCTTCAAGTCGGCCCGGGTTTATAGTTCAACCTCCCCTTTTAGTTGATTTATCTTAAATTCAGTTGTAATCAACCCTTCCAGTTTATAAAATGTATTAATCACGATAACTCTTACTTCTTTTGGAGCGGTATTTCAGGCCGAAATTATATACCATGAGCAAACGTTTAACTCAGACCACACTATTTATTTTCATCATTGGATTGTTGACCTTTTCAGGGACGGCAAATTCTTATGAAGTCAATAAAAACGCGGTGGCTTTGCTCATCGCTAAAGACAAGGCCGGGAAAACCGTTGGAACCGGGTCTGGTTTTGTGGCACGGCCCGAAGGAACCCTTGTCACCAATTACCATGTTCTGGTAGACGCGTACAGCATTGAAGTTCATTTCCCCAATGGGTCCCGTTCCAAAATAACAGGTGTGTTCAAGGTGGACAGGGCCAAAGATTTTGCCATCTTAAAACTAACGGAAGGTTTTTATTCTACATTGGAAATTGGCAACTCCTCATCCCTGAAGCCCTATGACTATACCAGTGCACTGGGCTATCTCTCCGCCGAGGTGACCGAGCAGAAAGATAAGATAGAGGGTCAGATTGCACAGACTTATGGTTTTGTTCTTGGGATACATCCTCAGTCTGACCCCCAAATACCCTTTATTTATACCACCACTGCATTTGGCCCAGGGTTCAGCGGAGGACCCGTCGTCAATGAATCCAATCAGGTTATAGGATTAGCCACAGTGGAAGGCAGATCTATCAACCTTGCCCTTCCCATTAATACCGTTAAGGAGTTTTTAGACACAAAAACTTCTTTTTCACTCCACGATCTATTCAATGAAGACAGGACTTCCCTGAACGCCATGTATTACCGGGGAAATTATTTTTTATACGGCCTGGGGGATCCCAACAAGGCCATCACCGAGTTTGAAAAAATACTGGCAAAGGACCCAGATTTTATTCTGGCCCATTACGACCTCGCCGTTGCGTACAGAGACCTGGGGATGGCTGAAAAAGCCATTGCCCAATATGAAAAAACCATTGAATTAAGTCCTGACTTTCCTGAAGCCTTATCAAATCTTGGTGGATATTATTTTCGCAAAGGTAAGCTAGATGAAGCCGTGAAAATATTTAAAAAAGCTGTTCAGGTTTATCCTAATTTTATCCAGGCGCTTTCCAATCTGGGAGCCGCTCTGAACAAACAAGGCCATGCCGAAGAAGCAATCCCTTTGTTAAAGAAAGCTCTGAGTCTGGACCCGGAGTTTGCCATTGCCAATTTCAATCTGGGCAATGCCCTGTTCGCGCTCAATCGTTTGAACGAAGCCCTGGAAGTGTTCGAGCTTTCACAGAAACAGGGTGTCGACTTCCTTTCCATGCATTGGAAACTTTACGAGATCCATAAAAAAAGCCAACGCTTCCCGGAAGCGGAAAAGGAATTGAAAACCATTCTGGAAATCGACCCTTTCAATGAAGAAGCCAAAAAGAAACTTTCCGAACTCCCTGTAGCGCATTAACCGGCGATGCTACCGGAGGGAGTGAAATGCAGACACTTTTTTCCTTTCATAAGCAAACACTCCGTTGTAGAGGCTATTCAACTACTAAGAAAATTGCGTTTACAAATCCTCAATTGTTTTCACCACAAGAGAGAAAATTGAATACATGCTCTCGACCGAGCATTTATCCAGCGTATCAGCAAGGGTGTGCCAATAGGGATAGTCAAAATCTATCAGCACGGTAGAGGGAATACCAATGCGGTGGAAGGGATAATGGTCATCGTAAATCGTATAATTAATTTCTTCTTTCATCGACTTTATTCCCAGCTTTTTTGCGGCACTATAAAGTTTATCTAAAAAACTCGCACTGCCTTTCAAGGAAAAGGTCTCTTTGTATATCTGTAAATCTTTATCCCCTATCATATCGATGACCAGCACCCAGTAAGGCCATTCACCTCTATCTTGCTGTATCAGTTGCTGGGCGTAGTAAGTGGAACCTAACAGCTTCAGGCCGGATCCGTCTGCACCAAAATCTTCACCATCAAAAAATACCAGGTGAACGGGTCGGGCAACAGGATGCTGACTGAGATATTGTGCCAACCCAAGTAGTACTGCTGTTCCCGAACCTCCATCATTGGCACCTAATATTGGTTTTGATCTGTTTTCAGGGTTTGGGTCTTCATCTGCAAAAGGCCGGGTATCAAAATGAGCACCTATCAAAATCGGGGCACCTCCTTCCGTCCCATCAAATCTGAGCTCCAAATTAACCATTTCCTCGGAGGATGTCATAGAAGTTTTTACTGAGAACGGGTGTTCCAAAACCTGGTCCGCATATTTGTCCCCCACTTTCCGGATCAACTTGAGAGTATCCCGATAGCCCTCACTACCTGGGTTTCTCGGGCCAAAGTCGCAAAGGGTCTCCAGATAACTCCAAATCACCCGGGAATATTTTTTCGAGTCAATAGAAGACCCATAACCTGGCTGGCTCCAGGCGGATGCTAAAACCATGGTTCCAACAATAATATATTTGCGAGCGTGCCTTAAAAGTTTCATAAAAATTCACCGGTCAAAGTTTTAACTGTCCGACTCCGGTCCTTCCGTTTTCCACCCACTCAAAATAATCATTCAAAATTTTTGCGTGATCAAACACGAGTGGTTTAGGAAGCGTATTCCTTGTAAAAAGCTCTGCCTTTGTCGCATCGGAACCTGCCTGGGCCTTCCCAGTAGCCTGGGCAACAAATACCGTAGAGATAGTGTGTTGTCTGGGGTCACGTTCAGGGTCGGAATATGTATGAAACTGGGCCAAAAGATTGACCACCAAGCCAGTCTCCTCCCGGGCTTCCCTGCAAGCCGCGGACTCCAGAGATTCGCCGTAATCGACAAACCCTCCAGGTAATGCCCATCCATGCGGAGGATTTTTTCGTTCGATCAAGATAATTCCCTCCGCTTGTTCTATAATTATATCGACTGTGATAACAGGGTTTTTAAAGCTCATAATTTTCTTGTGAACCAGGTAGCTATCAGGTAAAAATTCCACCAGCCTGACAGGGAGCAAGGGCCTCAAAAAATATCCCGATTCGGATATTTAAAACCAGCCAAACCCATATATCTAAAGAGTTTGAGCAAACAAAAAATTCTATTAATTTTATAAACAGAGCTAAAGTTTTTCAATCCAAATCCGATAAATGTTACAGAAGCTCGTTGATATTTTTATTTAGAACACCTTTGACGGTTTAAAAAAAGGTCTTTACTCCAAAAGGAGAAAAAGTTAACCTAAATTATAAATTTAATTTGCATAAAAGGTAAGTGAAATGGAAATACCGGGCAACGATTTTAGAATTAAAGGCAAAACAATTCAGGATAGAGTTAAAGTTGGTGATAAATCGGCCACTACAAAGAGTCAGGGAGCTGCTTCCCCAGCCAGTGGTAGTGAGCAGATAGCCATATCTTCTAAAGCCAAAGATATTCAAAAGGTCACTGAAGCAGTAAATACTGCCCCGGAAATCCGCACTGACAAAGTGGAAAGAATTAAAAATCAGATAGCAGATGGAAGCTACAGCGTACCCACTGATCAGATCGCTGAAAAAGTACTGGAAAACATCATTTCTGAGTCTAAGTTTCTCGAATAATTTCTCACCCCTACATTAATTTTTCGATTAGACGCAGTCCTCCCTCCTATTCTTCCTGACCCAGGCACAAAATCCTCATTAAATAATTAAAAGTCTGATTCTCTATAAATTACTTGTGTCAGGTAGAAACGGTACGGGCGGGAAGGGCTTCCAGAAATTCTTCAAGTTGTCTGATCAGAGCGGCGACATCCATACCATGCATCAAGGCCCCGTTTTCCAGAGTATCGAACTTAACAGCAAAACAACTGCTGCAGGACATTTGTTTCTCATTGAAAAACTTAATGGCCTCAGGATAGGTATTGAGAATCTCGTTGATCGTAGTATTTTTATCGACAACCATAATGCTCTCTCAAATCTCTTGCCCCTTTAACAAGGTTATGCTAGCATCTAACCATCTTCAAGACAATCTATTTCGGAGAATTTGATGTCCCAAAAATGTGAAGTTTGCGATAAAAAACCCCAATTTGGTAACAATGTCAGTCACGCGAACAATAAAACCCGCCGACAATGGAAACCAAATATAAAGAAATTACGTGTTGTGATGAAGGGTTCTGTTAAGACCATGAAAGTCTGTACCCGCTGCATCAAATCAGGAAAAATAACCAAAGCTATCAGGTAGGGCTCAGTTCCCGCTCTCCCTTCGCCCCCAGTTTTTCACCCAGGGCCTCCAGCCTGTTTTTGACCGGTGAATTTTTGTTAAAGTCTTTGATCCGCTCCAGGTAAATCACATCATCAAGCTGGCGTATTTTTTCAAGAATTTGATTCAAGTGTTCCACGTCCTGAATCTCTATGGAAAGGTCGAAGTATGCCCTTTGGTTTGATCCCTGTTGAATGTTTGCCCGGGTGATGTTGATCCCGCATTCTGCGAAGGACTGACTGATAGTAGCCATTATTCCGGGCTTGTCCGTCGCGACAATGGCAATATGGGCCTGGTAAATCACATTCAAGCCTGCTTCCCATTCTACTCCAACCAGTCTTTCCGGATCATTGATCACGTTTCCGACACTTGGGCAGTCAATATGGTGCACTGTAACTCCCCGGCCTCGCGTAATATAACCTATGATCGGTTCACCAGGGAGTGGATGACAACATTTGCCGATTCTAATGGAAATATTTTCATTGAAACATTGAACCTTGATCGCATTACGTGAGGATTTAGAAGGCCGGTTTTCCTTAAGTTTTATCAGCATTTTGTCACGCGACTCTTTGCCCTCCAACTTTTCTTTAGGAATCAATTTTTCGATGACATGGTGAGTCGATAATTTTCCGATTCCTATTCCCATCAACAGGCTATCCGTAGAATTAAAACCACATGCCTGTGCGGCTTCTTCAAAGGCCTCTCCTCCCATTTCAGTTTCAGGATCCAGGTCGTATCCGAGAATCTCTTTTTCAAGAAGCTCCTTCCCTAACTTCAAACTTCTTGAACGCTCTTCTGTATTGATGAAGTGAGATATTCGGTTTCTTGCCTTGGAAGTTTTCACAAAGGCCAGCCATTCGCGATTGGGGGATCCTTCCTCTGCTGTGATTATTTCAACCTGATCCCCATCCTTTAGTTTATAACGCAGCGGAACAACCTTTCCATTTACCTTAGCCGAATGACAATGGCATCCAACATCTGTATGAACCTGAAATGCGAAATCAACAGGAGTCGCGTTGTAAGGGAGCGCAATAACATCCCCGCCAGGGGTAAACACATAAACTTCATCCGGGAACAAATTAACCTTGAATGCATTGAGAAATTCTTTAGGGTTTTTCAAGTCTTTCTGGTTTTCAAGAAGAAGCCGAACCCATGATAATTGTTCGTCCATAGGCTTATCATCATCGCCGGTTTTTTCTTTATAACGCCAGTGTGACGCTATTCCTCCCTGGCAAACCTTTTCCATTTCCTCTGAACGAATCTGCACCTCCACCCTTTCACCCTTCGGACCAATCACTGTTGTGTGAAGAGACTGGTACATATTAGGCTTGGGCATGGCAATATAGTCCTTAAATTTTCCGGGAATGGGCTTCCATAGAGAATGCACCAACCCTAAAACCGAATAACAGTCACCCAGGGATTTCGTTAAAACCCGTACGCCGATCAGGTCATAAACATCCTCAAAACTAATGTTCTGGTCCACCATTTTTTTATAAATACTGTAAAATTGTTTGGGCCTCCCCTCAACTTTTCCTTCAATCTCTCCCTTTTGCAACTCCTTCATCAACCGGGAGGTAACTTTTTCCAGATACTGAGCGCGGCTGTCTTTACTTTTTGCAACTTTTTCTTCAATGGTTCGGTATTCTTCAGGGTAGAGGTAGCGGAATGACCCATTCTCTAATTCTGATTTCAACCACCCAATTCCCAGACGGTTGGCAATGGGAGCGAAAATTTCCAGAGTCTCACGCGCAATTCTCCTCTGCCTTTCCTCTGAGAGGGAACCCAGGGTCTGCATATTATGGGCCCGATCGGCAAGCTTGATCAAAACCACACGAATATCCTGAGCCATGGCGAAGATCATCTTTCTATAGTTCTCTGCCTGACTCTCTTCATGACTGGAAAAATGGATCTGGCTGATTTTAGTCACCCCATCCACAAGCTGGAAAATTTCGTCACCAAACAGTTCCTGAATTTCTTCGGGGGTAGAAAGGGTGTCCTCAATGGTGTCGTGCAATAGGCCCGCAGCCACTGTTGTAGGGTCCAGCTTTAACTTGACGAGATTATGCGCAACTTCAAGGGGATGGGAAATATAAGCCTCACCAGATCTGCGACTCTGGCCCCGGTGAGCCTTTGCGGAATAAATATAAGCATTCAGAATGATGTCGACATCAGCATCGGGCATGTATTCCAATAACTTGTCTGTCAAATCCTGAACTTTCATGGCAGAAATGCAACCTCCATTTTTCTCCAAACAATAGTCAAAAAAAGCAGTGAGGTAAGTATAAGCCTTTTATTTAAGGATACTTCCACATTTTTTTCCTGTCAACGCTCAATCGTCATAGAACTTCTTGCTCCCAAATCCCTTGCGCGATAATATTAGATCCATGAAACACACACCTTCCCTGAACGACCCCATGCAATATATAAAAGGGGTTGGCCCAAGAAAAGCGATTCTGCTTGAAAAACTGCGACTGACAAGTATTGAGGATTGTCTATATTTTTTACCTTTCAGGTATGAAGACCGCACACAGTTTAAAAAAATCTCGCAGGCTATGCCCGGCGAATATGTCACACTTACGGGAGAAGTCCTAAGCTCCGGAACAATATTCATGGGGCGTCAAAAAAGAATATTTGAAGCTATTATTCAGGATGAAACAGGAGTCATCCGTGCGAAATGGTTCAAATTTAACGAAACTTATATGAAAGAAAAGTTTCAAACGGGACAAAAAATAATTCTTTCAGGAAAACCCAATATCAACAAACGCTCAGGGCTGGAGATCATCCACCCGGAAACCGAGAAGGTGTCCGGAGAAAGTATCCAATCACTCGAAATTGGGAAAATTGTACCCGTTTACCATGTTACAGATGGTCTTCACCTCAAATCCATGCGGAATATTATTAAAAACGTCCTCGATAAATACCTGCATCTCATCGAAGAATTTCTTCCTGAAAGCCTGATCCGGCAACATAATTTTCCCTCTCGATCCGAAGCAATTTTCCAAGCTCATTTTCCAACCAAAGGCTCTTCACTTAAAGAGCTGGATCTTTTTAAAACTCCTGCACAAAAGCGACTGGTTTTTGAAGAGCTCTTCCTGATCCAGTTGGGACTGGCCTTCAGGAAAAAACAATCTGGGGTTGAACGCAAAGGAATCCCTTTTAAAACCCGTGATGAACTCATCAAACGATTTGTAAAGTTACTACCCTTCAAGTTAACAGGAGCTCAAAAAAAAGTTCTTGGAGAAATTATGGAGGACCTGGAAAAAGACAAACCGATGAACCGTTTGATCCAGGGTGATGTAGGAAGTGGAAAAACCATCGTAGCCCTCACCGCACTGTTAACGGCAGTGGATAATGGCACTCAATCAGCGCTAATGGTTCCGACCGAAATTCTTGCAGAACAACATTATTTAAACATTCGACCTTATTGTGAAAAATTAGGTGTCAAACTCAGCCTGGTTACAAGTGCTCTCAAGGGCAAAGAGCGCCAAAGATACTTTCAAGATATAGAGGAAGGAAAAACACATATCGTAGTTGGGACCCACTCCCTGATCCAAAAGGATATACAATTTAAAAATCTGGGGTTGGCTGTTATAGATGAACAACACCGCTTCGGAGTCATGCAAAGAGACGCCATTGGGAAAAAAGGAGCCCACCCGCATCTTCTTATTATGACCGCAACACCCATTCCCAGATCCCTTGCCCTCACCCTCTACGGGGATATGGATGTGTCGCTTTTAGATGAACTCCCCCCGGGAAGACAGGAAATTATCACCGACCTGTTTTTTGAGAACCGGCGCGAAAAAGCCTACAGTATTCTGGAAAAACAGTTACAAGAAGGAAGGCAGGCATTTGTAGTCTGTCCATTAATCGAAGAATCAGAATCTATCGATCTTAATGCAGCGGTTACTGTCTTCGAATATATTCAGGAACAATTTCCTGAATTTAAGGCTTGTTTGATACATGGAAAGCTTAAAAAAGAAGAACGGCAAAATATAATGTCACGCTTCCTTAATAAAGAAATCCAGATCTTAGTTTCTACCACGGTAATTGAAGTAGGCATTGATGTCCCCAACGCTTCCATCATGATTATTGAGCACGCAGAAAGGTTTGGACTTGCACAACTGCATCAGCTACGCGGACGTGTAGGTCGTGGAAAACATGCATCCCGTTGCTTACTCATGGCCTATCACCCTATATCCGAGGACGGACAAGCGAGGATGAGTGCAATGCAAAAGTCTGGGGATGGATTTGTCATCGCAGAAGAAGATTTAAAAATACGTGGTCCCGGAGACTTTATGGGAACCCGACAATCGGGATTGCCTATTTTAAAAATCGCCAACCTGATCCGGGACATCAAGATATTAGAGATAGCCCGAAAAGAAGCAATCTGCGTCATAGAAAAAGACCCGGAACTCAAAGACCCCAAACACCAACCTCTAAACGACGCTCTAAAACGGTTTTTTGGAAACTATATGGAGCTGATAGAAGTCATCTAAAAATTCCACCAAAAATCCACCCACCCCTTTAACTATATGTTTTTATTTGGGTTGCAATTATTCGACCACCTCTTGTTTTTCTTAGAACTCAAAAATAGTCAATATTGGAAATTCGATATAACCTTCAAAAATATTGGGGCTATTTTGTTTTTAAATAATTTATTTCAATAATCCCAAGACAAATTTTGAAAGCTGTATAAATTTTTCAAGCAATGGCTGTAAAAAAACAGGTATTTCTTGCTTCCCCAAACTTTATAACGTCTGTAAAAGAGTTTACTTACGGGGAGAAAATATAAAAGATGATTGATTCTAAAGCTCTACCAGAGCTGAAAAAACATATTGCGTCTTTGGAAAACCAGTTGTCTTTCTTTGAGACCAAAGTCAAAGAAACTCCTGACATTGAACCTGGCGAAAAAGGCCCTGAGGAAGAAAGAGAAAGGATTCTATCCCTTATTCTCGCTTATCAGAAAACACTACCAAAAATAGTCGAGTATGCCAGCGGCCCCCTCCTGAAAAATGGCTCAGACCCGATTGATGTTTCTACCGCTCTTCTGAGATTAAAATAGATCGACAAAACCTTCAAAGACCTGAAGCAAGATGTTGAACAGATTGCTGAGGAACAATATGAATGTAAACGAAAAAGTGATGACTGAATTAACCAAGGAGCCTCGTTGCCAGGCACGCTTAAAAGAACTATTCAAAAGTAAAGATTGAGTGGTATTTTAAAGAAGATAATGGACCTCTCCAATTCCGGGGATATAAATTCAGATAATCAGAATGCCTACTCTTTATTTCAGCCACAACAATCCCAATTCAATAAATATAGTTCAAAACATTATTCAAGATTGTCGCATTGCTTTAAATGCCACTTGCCTGGGTCTTGAAGAGCCTGAGGATTTCTTGCCACAAACTCTCAACAAAATTCTTTCACTCTGTGATGCACTAATCATAGTAATTTCAAAAAATGGATCCGATGCTAAAGACTCAGAAAGCCCTGATTGCGACTCTACCCTGAAAGAACGCACTCAACTGGAGATTGAGACGGCCATAAACCTGGATATGATGATTGTTCCTCTGCTACTTGACGAAGCCATGATTCCGATTGGCATTGACCCTTATTGGGAATATCTTCGCAAGTTCAATCCCTACTCTTTGAGAAGCGCGTTTTTACAGGAAGACTTTCAGGAAGTTCTGGATGATATAGAAGAGGAATTGAATTTCAAAAAAGACGTTGAAACCAGAATGTCTCTTACCGTTGATGAGAACTTTGAAAGGATGGCTGAAATTGATGCAAAACCCGGAAAACCATTTGGCCTGGAATCTTCCGGAATGCTTGAGCTGCGTAAAATGGTAGAATCTGAAACCATTTTTCTCAAAAAAGCCCGTGGCATAGGTGACAGGCTGGCTGAAAAAAACGCGCTTTCAGCCCTGGGCCTGGCATACAGCAGACTGGGACAAACCCAGAGAGCGATTGATTTCTTTCTTCAGGAACTGGACATTGCAATAGAGTTAGACGATAGCAAAGAACAATGCAGCCTGCTTGCCAACCTTGGTGATGCATCTGCAATTTCCGGCAAACTTGATCAAGCCCTGAAATATTTTGAAGAACAAAAAACTCTTGCCACAGAAAAAGGGTTCAGCGCATTTATTGGCAGTTCGTATAACGGACTCGGATTCGTTTACGTTAAGAAAAATATAATTTCAAAAGCTATCGACTGTTATTTAAAAGCACTGGAAAGTTACCGCCAACAGGAAGATCATGATAAGGTGCTTGAATTATTGGTTGGCATAGGGCTTAACTACCAGAAACTAGGTGACTATGAGGATGCGACAGCTTTTTTCATCCAGGCTCTGGCTAAAGCAAAATATGTCGAAAACAGGAAGGAGGAAGCCCACATCCTGATAGACCTCGCCGAAACTTACCATAAGCTTGGAGACCTTACACTCCTGAAACCAGTTATGCAACAAGCAGAAGAATTATTGAATGCGCGTAAAACCAACTGGGCTCCTCCCCTTATAAACAGGCTGCACAATTTAAAAATATCAATAAATTCGCATTGATTTGAATTCAGGAAAGTTTAACCATATAGCATGCGTAGACAGCTATAAATAACGGGACCAAATGAATCTTGCAGGCAATTAATATTTAGAAATCGGGTGAATCGAAATGGAAAGAATCCTCAACTATCTTGCAGAATCTCTTTTAAGTATCAGCCCAACAGAAACTGTTTTGGAGGCAGCACATACCATGCACGACAATGGTATTCACTCTTTGCTTGTCGAAGCGGGAGGAAAATTCATTGGAATCATCACCAATAACGACATCAGCAAGAAAGTAGTCTCTGAAAACCTTGACCCGGAAAAAATTCAGGTTGCTGAAGTCATGAGCTTTCCACTCGTCAAACTGGAAAGCCAGGAAAGCATGGAAAAGGCTGCGCAAGTGATGCGGGATCATTAAATCCATCATCTGGCTATAACAGAGCATGGGCAAATGCTGGGGACATTATCCATCAGCGATTATCATAAATACCTTTTAAAGAAACATCCAGGTAATATGTAAACATTGCCCAGGAGGAGGTTGCATAAAAACAACTCACTCCAAAACCAGTGTCTGTAGTTTGGGGAAAGCGGTGGATTCCTTGAGTAGTTTTTTGCCTTCATCGGTCAATCCACTGCCAAACACCTCAAGTAATTCCAGGTTTGACAGGCTATTGCTTTCGGCAAGAGCTTTGGCCCCATCATCGCCAATATTATTCTGTGCTAAATCCAGGTTCTTGAGATTAACCAAAGTCGTTGAGGCCGCAATTGCTTTTGTCCCTTCAGCCCCAACCTTATTCTTCCAAAAGTTAATGAATTGCAAATAAGAAAAATTAGCCGATTCTGAAATAGCTTGAACTCCAGCATCTCCGATATCGTTTCTTTCAAGATGCAACTCCTTAAGGTTGGTTACTATGGTAGATTTCGCCAGCGCAGCTATTCCCTTATCAGTAATCTCATTCCTTTCCAGGTTCAAAACTTCCAGATCAACCAACTCAGGGCATTGAGCCAAATATTCCAGACCTTCATCACCAATATATTTCAATCTCAAATCCAAAACCGTTCCGTTCTGGGTTAGAAATTTTTTCACCAATACATCTACCGGATCATCATTAAAAGGTTTATTCATTCCATTATCCTTTTTTCTTTTGGGATTTTTGTTTAGCGTCTTTTTGTTTTTCAATTATATCCAATCGATCACGCAAAGCTTTATTATCTTTCAACAAGTCATCAAGGTCAGACCGTATCAACTTCATTTCACCTGGTTTTTTTGCAGACTCCAGCAGGCGGACAATCGTTTCCTCTGCCCTCCTTTTTAAACGGCCATCGGTTTCACTTTCCGCCAGCCGTCTCAAGGTCGGAATTGCTGAAAGGTCTTCCAGCGCACCCATTGCCTGAATGGCGGCCAGTTTTCCTCTAAATGTTGCTGAAGGAGTTCCTCGAGTTTCCCTGGTAAATTTCTTTAAAATATTAATGGCTTCCGGCTTAAGATGTTCAAACCGGCCTGCCAGCTTTGCGACACCCTGAATAGCCGAAAAACGACTACTACGAGCCGCACCGTAGTCTGCACCTTTGATCAAAGTTTCCCAAGCCTTTTCTTCCTCAAGATTGGCCAAAGCCCTGAAAATCGCAGACCTGCCGATATCATTGTGAGAAGGCCTATCCAAAAACCCTTCCAAAAAGGTTCTACTGTTTTTCGCTTTGATCCTTCCGAGGGATGACATTGCTTCAGCTTCTACCCTATATGACGGATCGCCCTTGGAAATTTTTTTAAGCGCACGGGCAACTTTCTCATCTCCTATAAACTCCCCCAAAGCCTCAACGATTCCCCGACGAATTTTCGCATCAGCACTGTTCACCGCTTTGAGCAAACCATCCCTGGCAAACTCTCCCCCAATTTTTCCCAATGCACGTGCGATACGGTTTGCCACACCCCATTGAGATTCTTTTTTGAGACACTGACTGAGGATCTTGATATCAAGCTGCGATGATTTAGCTACAAGGTTTTGAGCCGCTTCGATACGTCCTATCGGGTCTTTATCCCGTTTCAGCTGCTCATGCAAAATTGAACGTGAAACTTCCAACTTTACCTTTTTTGACGGACACTCATAGTCCGGATCTATCCTGAAATACAACGGTTTGGATTTGAGGTGAAAACTGAACTTTTCTTCTTTATTTCTGATTTCAAGAGGAAACTTTTCACTCCCCCTGGAAAAATAGAACTCAATTTTCAAGGGAAGTTTGAACAACAGCTCAGCTTCTTTTTTTTCAGCTTTCTGAGTTTGCTTTATCGTTATTTCCGTCAATTTAGTGGTTGCCCCCCACTTGTAAGAAACTTCAAGCACAGGGTAACCACCGCGAAAAATCCATTGATCCATCCATCCGTCAAAGTTCTTGCCACTGACTTCTTCAAGACACCGGACCAAATCCACTGTTTCGACCAAACCATATTCATGACGTTTAAGAAATCGGGCAATAGCTTTACGAAAAAGAGGTTCCCCCACAAGAGATTTCAAGTAATGCAGTCTTACTGCCCCTCCCGGATAAAGGTGGGCATCAAACAAGTCAATAGGTTCTTTGTAAATATGGGTAACAATTGGACGGCGGTAGCGGGCATCTTCGCTAAAATAGGTTTCAGCGTCTTCCAACAACTGGTATCGAAATTCGTCCTCACCTTTCGATTCACGTGTATAGAGCGCGTCAAAATAAGTGGCGAATGATTCATGCAACCATGCATGAGACCAGCTTCTCGCTGTAACAATATCACCAAACCACATATGGGCGGCTTCATGGGCAACCAATCCATTTGAATCCATATCAAGGCTGGCCCTGTCATTATGAAGGGTCAGATCCGTTTGTGTAGTAACAGTAAAATTTTCCATACCACCAAACACAAATTCTGGAACAGCTATCTGGGTATAATGTTCATAGGGATATGGGTAACCCGTGTAGTCGGAAAAAAAGCGTATGATTTTTCCTGTATCTTTAAAGGCATTGCGGCCTTCCCGTTCACGGCCTTTTTGAACATACCATTTGATATCCACTTCCCCGGCTCGCCCCTTATATTCGGAAAATTCCCCAGCGACAATTGAGAGAAGGTAAGTGGAGTAGGGAATTTCCAGCTTATAGTGAAAAAAAGACTCCCTGGAGTTTGTTTTCTTTTTTATAAGACGGCCGTTAGACAACCCGAACATCCCCCCCGGCAGATGCAACTTGACTTCAGTTGTTTGTTTAAAGTTAGGCTGGTCAAAACAGGGGAAATAATATTTAGAATCTTCATCCTGTCCCTGTGTCCAGACTGTTTTAAATCTTTCCGGGTATGATTCATCGGGTTTGGTAAAATATATCCCCGCAGAAGGATGAGTGACTGAATGAAATAGCTTTATCTGAATTATCTTTCCATATTTGAGAGTCTTCCCAAAAAATACAATGATCCGATCACCGGTATTTTCAAATTCAAGTGTACGGCGTCCTGAAACTACCCGGTCTATTTCCAAATTTACCGCATCAAGTTCAATTTCCTGGATTTCCTGCCCATTGACCATCAAGTCATAAGTAGTGCTTCCCCAAACCCGCTCATCCTCCCAGTCGAAACTGAGATCAAGCAAAAGATGTTTGGGTAATACAGGCGTATCCGGTGCAAAATGTGCTTTAGCTCCCTTTTGGGCAAAAGCTTTGCGATCCAGGAAACCCCAGTGATCGGACTCACCATTATGATAATGGCATTTGCAATATCGAACCAAACTCATCTATTAATTAGCCTGGGAATATTCTTTGGAAAAAGGATCATTTTATAAGGCTTCTTTTCAATGTCAACTACAAGAGAGGAGGCCAACATGTAATCACTTGTCTTAACTAATTGAATGGCCTTATCATATTAACTGGTTAATGCCACATTTTTTGCATTATGGAAAGCTCGTCATTTCCAGCTATAATCAGAATTATGCAAAACTCTGTACAAAATTTTGATGCTCAAGTACTCTCCCGGATATCCTCTTTGAAGATGACAGCCATGAATCTGGTAGAGGGTTTGCTAACGGGGCAACACCGCAGTCGCCACAAAGGATCTTCAGTGGAGTTTGCAGAATATAAAGATTACTCTCCCGGGGATGAAGTCCGCCATATTGACTGGAAAGTAGCAGGTAAAACCGACAAATACCATATCAAGCAATTTGAGCAGTCCACAAACCTGAAATGCACTATCCTGCTGGACTCAAGCGGGTCCATGGGTTATGAGTCCCCGGAAAACAAACAGCTCTCAAAAATAGAATATGCTCGCAACCTGGCTGCAGCACTTTCTTATTTGCTTTTAAAGCAGTTTGATGCAGTAGGAATGACTTTATTTAACGATCAAGTTCTTGATCACATTCCTCCTCGCTCCAAAGCTTCACACTTTCAGCATATTTTGCATGGTCTTGCAAGCATTTCACCACAGGGAGAAACCAGGATCGAAGATGTTTTGGGAGGCCTGCATGAAAGACTGCCAAGAAGGAGCATGCTCATTCTGATTTCTGATTTTTTTGTTCAAAACCAGAATCTACAAAAAAGCTTAAAACTTTTATGCTCAAGAGGACTTGAGGTCATATTATTTCACGTGCTTGACCCCGATGAAATTAACCTGCCTTTTGAGGGGGATATCGTTTTTGAGTCGCTTGAAGAGGACCCCGCGATCAGTCTTGATCCGCAAGATATTCGTGACGAGTACCGGTTTATGGTTCAGGAGCATATCAACTCCTTAAAAAAAGACTGCAATGGACTGGGAGTGGATCATATCTTACTGAATACCTCTGAGTCTCTCGATCATGCCTTGAGTTACTATTTATTGAAACGTAAAAGTCTCGCCAAACTATGAGTCTAAATTTTTCGTCTCCACTATTTTTACTTGGTATGGCAGGGATCTCTATTCCAATCCTGATCCATCTTTTAACCAAGAGACAACAAAAGCAAATTAAATTTTCAGCGGTTTATTTACTCACACAATCACAAAGACGTTCTATAAGAAAGTCCCGGCCTAACAAGTTATTATTACTTTTGACACGTTGTTTGGCTATAGCTCTGTTCAGCATCGCCCTGGCCAACCCATTTTTTTCATTTGGAAAATCGGAAGCTTTCCTGCCGGCCTCTCCTGCTTCAATCGTATTTGTCCTTGATAATTCCTATAGCATGGGAATCCGCTCTAAAGAAAAGACCTTGTTTGATAACGCCATTAAATATATTTTTGAAATAATCAAACAATCTCCTGATAGCAGCGAGTTCAGTCTTGTCCTCGCTTCTTCTCCAGCACAAACCATACAAGAGTGGACAACAAATAAACCCGCTTTTGCAACCATACTTAAGGCGCAAACAATCTCCTATCAAACAACTCATATTGGAGGAGCTATTGATGAAGCAATAAAACTGCTAGATATCGCCAAACACGAAAACAAGAAAATTCTTTTACTAACTGACCTGGACAAAAATGGCTGGCAGGAGGGATCATTTCCAACAAGCACCACTCCCTATTTAATTCAAACAATAAATTTTTCACAACTGCAGTCAGGCGACAACAAGGGAATGATCGAAAACGTCAATTTATCCCAGGAATTTCTCACACAAAGTCGCATGTTAAGAGTAAAAGCGGAAGTGAAAAATTTTTCCAACACATTGAGCCAGACGCCAGTCTCTCTATTTCTGGAAGGAAAACTTGTAAAAGAAAAACTTCTCGACCTCCCAGCAGGACAAACCATTGATCAAGAGTTCTCCTATCCTTTAAAAAGAAACCAACCCTTAAATGGCAAGATACAGATTTCTGATGACGCTTTGCCAATCGATAACTCTCGTTATTTTCCATTTCACCCCAGCCAGAATATTCGCGTTCTGGTAGTCGATGGGGACCCGGAAACCATCTCTCATCAAAGCGAATCTTTTTATCTTGAGCATGCCCTGAACCCTTTTTCTGTTCCACTGTCGAATATTGATCCAACCGTTTCTACCCTTGCAGAATTAACCTTGAGAAATTTATCTGATTTTTCAGTAGTTATCCTGGCCAATGTCCGTGAACTTCCACCTGGCTATGAATTGGAGCTTGAAAAGTTTGTTTTAAATGGAGGGGCCCTTTTGTTTGGAATGGGAGATCAAGTAAATCCCAAATATTTTAATGAGCGTTTAGGAAACCTTCTTCCTGTCAAACTGGAATCTCAGCAACAGACCAGGAAAGGGGAACTCCACCTCCTCTTGAAAAATAATGATCACCCGGTCATGCAGGTATTCTCGGCCAAGGCTCTTGAAGAAATGCGCGGGATAAATTTTTATTCAATGTACACCCTATCAGCACGGGAAGACAAGAAATTTAAAGTAGGCACCTGGTTTTCGAACAAACATCCTGCAGTGATTGAATCTGAAACTGGAAAAGGCATTGTTGTTCTATTTTTAAGTTCACTGGACAGAGATTGGAACGATTTTCCAATTCAACCTACTTATTTACCCTGGATACAGCGATGGACTCAGTATGCCGCGCGAGGTCTGGAGCAAGTTTCCCAGCAAGAGTTGTTGGTAGGCGAACCATTTCGTAATAATGTCAAAGATGAAAGACGAATTGTGCTTTCACCTGATGGAACACTCCGTAATATAGAAAATGGTTATTTTAGCAAAACCTTTCAACCGGGTGTATACCGTCTCTATTCATTGCCTTCATTAGATGTCGAAAGCCAAAAAGAGCTAACAAAGCTTCCTCCAGGAGCCGAACCTGCAGGAACATTTACCGTTAACATTGATACCAGCGAATCAGAGCCGGGAAAGATCTCAAAAATAGAAATCGAAAACCTTCTTAAAGGAACGAAACTGGAGTTTCTGGAGCCCCAAACAGAATCAGGCAGACCTGAAACTTCTGACGGCTTACCTTTGAGCACAGCTTTATTTTTGATGGTTGCAGGAATGCTTTTTCTAGAGGGTTGGATGGTAAGAAGAGAATAGACAGGTTTATTCCTGTCTCTTGCGATTCAATAATTTTTTTTGCCTTAAGCACCTGCCGACGAGATTCATCATCTCCAACCGCAGTGACCATCAAGATCAAAGGTGTGGCATCAAGTTCTTTGCGGACTTTTTGTATCAGAGTCGCCCCATCCATTTCCGGCATCATCCAATCTGTCAAGAGCACATCGAACTGAGACTGCCTCAACCTGTCAAGAGCTTTGGCACCATCATCCACGACTTCCACAGTATGCTAACTGTTTTTAAGTATATTCTCCAGCAACCTGGCATTATCCAGATCATCTTCTGCGACAAGGATTTTCATATATGATTCTCTGAAAAAGAAGGCAAAAACATTACATTATTCTTAAGCACTAAGAATTCGCCTTCTGTTATAATATTATTAAACCCTTAAAACCTTTGCCCAGATTTCTATGCCTAATAAAACTACTAAGACTATTAATGACTTCGTATTTATTATTTTTTTATTCCTATACAACTTACAACCGATAATTGCCCATGGCACCCCCCCCAACGATGCGATTGAGACAAAACTACTTGAGATAAAACAGGGTTCGAATACAACCCCAAACCTGCTGGAAACCCTTCTTTTAGTTTCAAAGCATTGGGACCCTTCTTTAGATTTAGTACCCTTAAGAGAAAAAATTGATCAGCTTAGCCTCTCAGCCAAACAAAACCTAAAAGGAAAAAACAACCCTAACGAAATAACCCGAGAGCTAAAAACTCTCATCCATGACACCGGAAAATTTGGCTATACAGATAAGGTTGATGAAAGAGGAGTTCCTGTCAATCCTGAAGAACTATTCCTTCACGGTTTATTGAAAACTCACAAAGGTTATTGTATGAACCTGTCTCTTTTATATCTCATACTAGGACAAAAATTAAACATTCCTCTACATGGCGTTGCACTGCCCAATCACTTTTTTGTTCGATATCAGAATAAAGGAACGCGTATCAATATTGAAACCACTGAGCGGGGAGCTTCCTATCCAGACAGTTTTTACCAGCAACGCTTTGGCGTTTTGGCCGACAATCAAAAAAAATCATATTTCCTGAAAAACCTGAATGGCAGACAAACCCTTGGAGCTTACTTTTCAAATGTTGGAATGGTTTATTATCAGAACCAGAAACCGGAAAGAGCTATTTTTTATTTGGAGATATCCACCTCCATCAACCCCGGGTCAATTGACGCTCAAAACAACCTGGCAAACATTTATTCAGAATTAAAAAAGCCCGCAAAAGCTATCGAACATTACAGCCTGGCTTTAAAAGCAGAGCCTGATAACACTTCAACCCTGTTCAACCTTGGCCTTGTGCACATGGATTCCGGCAATCCGGATAAAGCCATTGATGCCTTTTTGCAGGTTGTTCAAATTGAGCCCAGTTTCAGCCCGGCTCATAGAATGCTGGCAAACCTGTATCTGCAAAATAACAGACTCACTTCATCGCTGCTGCACCTTAAACTGCTAGCCCGAATACAGCCTGAAACTTTACAAAATCATCTTAATATAGCTTCCGCCTACGGAAAAATGGGGCAACAGGCATTGGCACTTGAAACCCTGAAACAGATTCAAATGAGGTTCCCTGAGTCTGCCCAAATTAATGAAGGGTTGGCTGAAGCTTATTACAGAATGGAAGATTTCCAGCGAGCGATTGAACAATACCGTTTTCTCATAGATAAAGACCCTGCGCATCTGAAAAACTATATCCAGCTGGGTTGGACCTATTACCGTCTTGGTGATCTATCCATGGCTTCGGCCTGGACTCTTCGGGGAATTAAGAAAAGTATGGGAACAGACCAACTCAAAGCGCTCGCACAGATGAACCTGGGCTTTTATTCACTCCTGCAAAAACAATACATGAAAGCCAAGGAATGGTATGAAACGGTTATCTCGGAAAACCCTGTTCATCTAGTCCAGGGCATGATTCAGGATATTAATGAAAACCTCAGTTCTCACAGGGCAGATTTACATTTTTTCAAGGGATGGATCTATTACAAAGCAGGCAAACAAAATAAATCCAAGGACAGTCTGCAAACTTATTTAAAAATGGATGCAAACGGACCCTTTAGCAGAGAAACCCGAGACCTGTTACAGCAACTGCAGACGCAAAACAACAGGTCGGAAAAAAACCTGAGTGATAAATATGTAATAAAAGAGGAAGGCAATATGGTCCTTGTTCCTGCCGGTTTTTTCAAAATGGGTGCCAGCGATAGCCTGGAAGATGAAGCTCCTGAACATAGTGTCTATCTTGACGGATACTGGATAGATAAATACGAGGTGTCAGCAAATGAGTTTGCTGAATTTTTGAACGAAAAAAATAATGTTAAAGGATATTACCTTGATAACAAGTTTGGAACGCTTTTCTATGATGGTCGTTTCCACCCGCGACCGGGCCTGGAAAATTACCCGATCAACAACGTCACCTGGTTTGCCGCAGACTCATATTGCAAATGGAAGGGAAAGCGTCTGCCCACTGAAGCTGAATGGGAAAAAGCGGCCCGTGGCGAAAATTCGCAATTATACCCCTGGGGGAACTCAGCACCCTCCAGCACTCGAGCTCGCTATTTCCAGAACTGGACTGATGAGCTCGAGCACAAAGTCATGGTTCCTGTTCAGGCACTCCCAGAGGGGAAAAGTCCATACGGGCTTTACAACATGGCGGGAAACGTCAAAGAATGGGTGGACGATTGGTATGATCGCGAGTATTATAGAGAACAATCAGAATATGCAAACCCAAGAGGGCCCATTGGAGGGGAATTTAAGGGTGTTCGTGGCGGGTCATGGCGAGACTTGAAAGGTTTTATTTATTCTTCATTTCGCAATAATGGTACCCCCAAAAGCCGCATGGACGACTATGGATTTCGTTGCGCTAAAAATGCCGCTCAGGCTTCCGAAGAGAAAAGATTAACGAGCCGGGCCATACCTCGAAATAAAGGATAGCCCCCCATTACCAGAAAAACATGATAGGTGCCATTGAAATACTGATCATCGCTCTGATCTTCGGGATCATATATGGACGCGATGCAATAGACAAAACCTTTCGCAAATCTGCCGATGAGGGGGTTGTTGAAAGCATGGCTGGCGACCTGAAGGATTATTACGAAGCCGACCCGAAAAGAATGGTCAAGCTAGGCGCCTTGCTCATTGGTGTCGTGGCGTTTTTGATCACCGGTGCTTATTGGGCCATCACCCGGACAGACCTACTTAAAATGATAGGTCTCGAACAATAATCAGCAGGCGTGCCTATGAGCAATAGCCTTATCTGGCCTACAAAGTGTTATCCCGGCTTAAAAGTAATATCTAGTTTCCTCCCTCGTTAGAGGGAATCAATATCCAAACCCGTTGTCACGCACATGAATGTAAGGGTCTCCCCCTTTGAGAGATTTACCCCCCACAACTTCACCGACATAAACAACATGGTCTCCAGCCTGCATTGCCTGGACCACCTCGCATTCGAGATAAGAAACTGCTTCAGTTAAAATACGAATACCATCCAGCCCTTTTCGGGTTTTAACACCTTTGAAAATGTCTTCAGGAGGACGACTGAAGTGTTTCAATAAGCTCATATCATCTTTAGGCAGAACGTTGACGATAAAAGACCCCGATGCTTCAACCAAAAGCCGTGCCGATCGCAATGTCGCCAAAGCAGTGGTTAATGCAGGCGGATCAAACGAGCACTGGTTGACCCAGCTTGCCAATACCGCATCCTCTTTATCTTCACATTTGGCAGTGACCACAAACAATCCACTAGCCACCCTACCCAACGCCTTGCCCACTTGTTTCTTGTTTTTCACAATATTCTCCCAGCACTTAATTTTATGATAATCAGGAAACCTATCTTATTAATTGAAAAAAGATTGTCCAATACTAGCATACTAAGCGTAAGGGTAAGTCGAAAAAAGAAAAGACCGGAACTACTGTTCGGGCACGAAATTCCAAAAAAATATAAAGGTCACTCTCTTTTTAGTCGCCCGCGGTCACGCATAAATAAAGGTTTAGGATTTACGAAGGTATGAACTTTTAAAAATCACCCTCTTTGATACGAAAGACATCAGGTTTGCCGGGTTTTTCGATGTAGGAAAGAGTAAGGGAAATGTTTTCACCCACTTTATCGGAATCGGTTTTTGGATTAACCAGAACCAACTTCACGGCACGGCCTTTTTTGTCCATCCCCTGAAAAACCAGAATGATATCTTCACTCAGTTTCGCGTTCAGGGCCAGCCCTTCCTTCCTATAACTTTTCTGGGAAAAATGATTGCGCAACTGGTTGGCAACCGCAACCACATTCTGGGGATCTGGTTTATTTGTCGCCGGCCTGCCCCAAACTACATTGATTTGCATCAGGCGGCTTGATTTATGTCCGAAGATATAAAATATTTTTGCAGGACCACTATTTGGCAACAGCTTATCGACACGAATGCTCAGGTACAAAGTTTTTTCTTCTGGATGCTCATCACGTCTAACCTGCTTGCGGCTAATTTTAAAATCTTTAAAGATAGCCCTCAACACATCTCGCTCTTCCATTCCAAACAAAGCAGAACGGAACCCTTCAATATTGGCCGGTTTGAGCGACGAGCTTCCGTCATCCGGTTTTGCATGGACCACACCCGGCAACAAAGTGAAATATATGAAAAAAAAGAAAATCAGTCGATATTTCGCCATCATTCTCTGCTGTTTATAAATTCAACTATTGAAATGATAACGCCACCTGCCCAATCAAGCAACTGGCATTGCACACTCATAACGTTTGTCTCTTATTCCATCAGGACCAAAATGCCAGGTTATTAACAAAAATTAATCCACCGCCCAGGAACCCTGGCATCGCAAGAGGGACAATGATCGCCTTTTAATTTCAAGGACAAAACTCGAAATCCCTTTCTCTCAACAAGAAGGTGTTGACAACTTGGACAATAAGTATTCTCGTTATCTTTCACCTGTCCCGGTAAATTGCCGGAGTATACAAATTGAAGTCCAGCTTCCCTGCCATGCCGGGTGGCTCTCAACAGGGTCTCCACTGGGGTTCGTCCTCTATCCTGCATTTTATAGTCCGGATGAAAAGCTGTCACATGCCAGGGGATGCCTGGTGAAACTCCGGAGATAAACTCAGCCATTTTGATCAACTCCGAATCAGAGTCGTTATAACCGGGAATCAACAAGCTGACCAACTCCAGCCATGTCCCCATTTCATAAACAGTTTGAATTGTCTCCAGCACCGCGGAAAGGTTGCCGCCCAAACGGCGATATTCCTTTTCTGAAAAACTTTTCAGGTCTATCTTAAACAGATCGACCCAGGGCCGCAGGTATTCAAGCACTTCTGGAGTACCATGCCCATTGGATACATAGGCCGTACCAAGCCCTCTTTTCTTAGCCTCCTGAAAAACCTCCACCGCCCATTCACTGGTTATCAAAGGTTCGTTGTATGTGGAAACCACTACCTTTGCCCCCTTCTGCTCTGCCAGATCACATATTTCACCAGCTGTCACAGGATTGGAACGCACCGTTGAAGCTTCGTCTCTCATACTTTGAGAAGTGAACCAGTTCTGGCAATAGGCGCAGCGAAAATCGCAACCAAGCATCCCGAAGCTCAAAGCCAGACTGCCGGGAAGCGCGTGGAAAAAAGGTTTTTTTTCTATGGGATCGTTTTGAATGCCCGCGGAATAATTGAAAGGCACCATCAAGGTGCCATTAGAGTTGAAGCGTACCTTACAGATACCCCTCTGATTCGGCTTTAGCTTGCATAAATGCCCGCAGGCAGTGCAAATCAGGTTTTCATTATCAAGCTGTTTGATTAAATCACCCGGTCGGGTCTGGGAATCCAGATCATGTGAAAATAGTTTGGAAGACACGGAAGAGCCTCCGAATCATTCAGTACTGACACCGTCGAATTTCTTGTCTAATGCTCCAACGAGGGTATGCCAGGCCAGGCTTGCACATTTTGTACGTGACGGATATTCGCGAATTCCCATAAAAAGGGTCAGCTTGCCAAGGTGATGCTCATCCTTTTCCGGGTCCAGTTCTCCGAGGATCATTTTATGAAACTCTTCCTTCAACTGCCTCGCTTCCTCAACGGATTTGCCTTTGAGATAAGTTGTCATCAGTGAAGTGCTGGCTTTACAGATCGCACACCCAGAGCCCTGGAAACTGACTTCATCAATCTTTCCAGCCGCATCATCTACATTTAGATAGACAGTGATATCATCACCACAAAGTGGGTTTACACCGTGGCAATTATGAGTTGCGTTCTCAATGACATGGAAGTTTCTCGGTTTCCTGTTATGGTCAAGGATTACCTGCTGGTATAGTTCGTTATCGTAAGACATGAGATATCTAAATTATTAATGGATCTTATGATTATACCATGTAAACAAAAATGTTTTCAGAGTGTGCTGCTTATTCTTCCGGTGAGAAAAAACGTATGCATTTTTTAACGCTTTCAGCCAACGCATCCAACTCTTCCGGCTTATTATAAAAAGCCATGGAAGCCCTTGTGGTAGCCGGAACCTGATATCTCATCATTGTAGGCTGGGCACAATGGTGACCACCGCGACAAGAAATACCGTCCTGATCAAGCAAAGTCACTACATCGTGAGGATGCGCCGCATCGATATAAAAAGAAATGATACTGGCTTTATGACTTGCATTCCCAATGATGCGCACCCCTTCAATATCATTAAATAGCCGGGTGCCATATTCGAGAAGCGTGTTTTCATAATCAGCAATTTTATCCAAACCGATTTCATTCAAATAGTCAATCGCCGCACCTAGGCCTATCACTTGAGTTATGGGTGGCGTACCCGCTTCAAACCGTGCAGGAGGTTTGGCATAAGTTGTTTTTTCCAACGTCACCTGCATGATCATGTCTCCACCCGTCACATAAGGCGGCAGTTCTTCCCACAAGTCCATTTTTCCATAAACCCCGCCTATTCCACTGGGAGCATACATCTTGTGGCCGGAGAATGTATAAAAGTCGCAACCTATATCCTGAACATCCACTTTCATATGCGGTGTACTTTGGGCTCCATCCACCAATACCTTTGCACCTGCTGCGTGAGCTTTTTCTGTAATTTCTTTGACTGGATTGATCGTTCCCAATGCATTAGAGACATGGTTAACCGCAACCATTCGAGTTTTGGAAGAAAGAAGTTTTTCATATTCTTCCATAACCAGTTCACCATCATCGTTTACAGGAATGACTTTAAGTTTTGCCCCACGCTCTTCACAAAGAACCTGCCAAGGAACTGTGTTAGCGTGATGTTCGATCGTGGAAATGATTATTTCATCCCCCTCATTCACAAACCGCCTGCCAAAGCTGTGAGCCACAAGGTTTATGGACTGTGTGGTACCGCTGGTAAAAACGATTTCACCTTTCTTGTCGGCTCCCATAAAATCAGCCACCTTCTGGCGCACTTCTTCATAGAGCAGAGTGGCATTTTCGCTCAGCTTGTAAGCTCCGCGTCGGACTGTGCCATATTCTTCCGCGTCAAAGTTGCTGACTCTCTCAATAACTGAGGCCGGTTTATGGGTCGTTGCGGCATTATCAAGATAGATCAGGGGTTTTCCACGAACCGTCGTGGAAAGAATGGGAAAATCTTTTTGGATCTTTTCTATATCTAAAGCATTTTCCGTAACATTCGTGCCGGACTCAGACATTACGGACCTCCAGTTTCTTAAGAAGAGTACTATTCAAGTCACTCACCACTTCAGGAAACTCAATAGTATCAATAATACTTTTAGCAAAGCTTCGAGTTAGAAGTTCTTTAGCAGCTTTCGCAGAAAGACCTCGCGTTTGCAGGTAGAACCACTGTTCCTCGTCAATCTGTCCTATGGTCGCTCCATGAGTACATTTTACATCATCAGCAAAAATCATCAGGTTTGGTTTATTGTCCGCATGGCAATCATTGGAAAGCATAAGATTGTTGATCAACTGGTCAGAGCTGGTCAACTGAGCACCCTGGTTCACAATCACGGTTCCATCGAAGCTGGATCGGGCATGACCGTTGACAATGTTTTTAAAATGCTGATGACTGATACATTGTGGTGCTTCATGATGGATCCTGATAAAGTTATGGACTTGCTCCTTGTCATCAAGCACACTGACTCCATTTAACCTCAACTCAGCCCCTTCATCTTTCAGGCGCGCCTCAAAATGATGCCTTGTCAGCCGGGTTCCTGAAGAAGCATTTGAAGAATAAAACCGTGAGTTCCGATCCAATTGGACACGTGTTTTGGAAAAATGCCAGGAATCAGTAACATCCGCCTGAACCTGCGTGAAGCAAACTCCCGCGCCTTCTTCCAACAACCAGTCCTGAACAGAGTTGGAAAAATAACCTTTTTCAGTACCCACAAATTTTTCTATAACCTTTACTTCTGAGAGCTTACCCAACTGCCAAACCAGCCTGGGAGTATGCATAACCGGGCTTCCGCCGGTTGAAATAAAAAGAACCTGAACCGGTCCTGAAACTTGAGTGTTATCGCCAACCTTGATCACCAAGCCCTCACGAGAAAACGCAGAACTGAGAGAAGCAAATACATCATTTTCATTTTCTGCGGTTTCCAGCAAATATTTTTTTAACTGCAGATCTTGCATGGCTTCCGATAATGGAATGAGAGTGGCGTTCAATCCATCAAACTTAGACAAGTCACTATTGAAAATTCCATCGATAAATACAAGGCATTGATGCTCACAACCAGGATAAATATGACTAGCAATAAAATCTTCAGAAACTCTGCCAAAGTCTTCAGCAAGACCAAACGCTGTATCAGCCAGTTCTTTGGTATTCAGGTAGGTGTACATCTCGTGCCTGGAGTGAGGGAAACCCAACAACTCAAAGCGATTCAAAGCAACTTGCTGGAGCTCAGCCAAAGCAGGGCTTTCTTTTTCAATAAGTTTTTTATGTAAATCCAGAAACGCTGACTCAGCGCTGGACTCTACGAGTGCATCTGACATACTTCTCCTTAATTCGCAGTCGTTACCCAGTCATAGCCCTGGGATTCAAGTTCGAGCGCCAGGTTTTTATCCCCAGACTTGACAATTTTTCCTTTGCTGAGAACATGAACATAATCGGGTTTAATATAGTCCAGCAAGCGCTGGTAATGAGTGATGAGGATGAGCGAATTATTCTCGTTTCTCAGTTTATTAACGCCTTCCGACACAACCCGGAGGGCATCAATATCAAGCCCTGAGTCTGTCTCATCCAGAATGGAAAGTTTGGGTTCGAGAATTGCCATTTGCAATATCTCATTTTTCTTTTTCTCTCCTCCTGAAAACCCGTCGTTGAGGTTTCTCTCCTTATACTTTTTTTCCATACCAAGTAATTTCATTTTTTCAGACAGCAGATCGTCAAAGTCAAGAGGATCAATTTCGTCTTCACCAGCCTTAATTCTTCGGGCATTATGAGCCATACGCAGGAACTCAGCATTATTCACACCTGGCACTTCCACCGGATATTGAAAACCCATAAAAATGCCAGCCAGGGACCTTTCTTCCGCATCCATATCCAGAAGGTTTTCTTCCTCGAAAAGAATCTCTCCGCTCATGGTTTCATAGGATGGGTGACCAGACAGGATTTTAGCCATAGTACTTTTTCCTGAACCATTGGGTCCCATCACAGCGTGGATCTCTCCTTTCTTAATCGAAAGGGAAATGCCTTTTATAATCTCATTCCCATCAAACCCCGCATGCAAATCTTTAATTTCAAGCATTCACTTTTCCTCAATCAATAAAAAAAGCCCTGCAAGTTCCCCGAAAAAAAAGTTGGTGAGAACCAACACAGGAGCTATTTGAATTTTGTCCAAAACCAAAGCTGCTTAACAGCCTCGACAACAATCAACCTACACTGTCTTCAAGTTTGAGCGTCAGCAGTTTTTGAGCTTCAACAGCAAACTCCATTGGCAATTGTTTGAAAACTTCTTTACAGAACCCATTAATAACCGCTTCGATCGCATTTTCCCGGGAAATTCCTCTCGATTCAAAATAGAAGAGCTGGTCTTCGCTTATCTTTGAAGTGGCGGCTTCATGCTCGACCTGAACCGAACTATTGGCGGTTTCAATATAAGGGAAAGTGTGAGCACTGCTTTTATCACCAACCAGCATACTGTCGCACTGGCTGTAGTTTCTTGCATTGGTGGCGTTTTTGCCCACCTTCACCTGACCTCGATAACTGTTACTGGAATAATCAGCAGATATACCTTTTGAAATAATACTCGAACGTGTGTTCTTACCAACATGGATCATCTTTGTACCGGTATCAGCCTGCATATGCCCGTTGGTCAATGCAACCGAGTAAAATTCTCCAGTGGTGTTATCCCCCATAAGAAGACAACTTGGGTATTTCCAGGTGATTGCCGAACCAGTCTCAACCTGGGTCCAAGAAATTTTGGAATTATCACCCTGACATTTGCCCCGCTTGGTAACAAAGTTATATATGCCTCCCTGACCGGTTTCCTTATCTCCGGCATACCAGTTTTGCACGGTGCTGTATTTGATCTCTGCGTTTTCAAGGGTTACCAGTTCAACCACTGCCGCATGCAGCTGGTTGGTGTCAAACTGTGGTGCCGTACATCCTTCCAGATAGGACACATAGCTGTTTTCCGCGCAAATGATCAAAGTTCTCTCAAACTGCCCAGTCTCTTCAGTATTGATACGGAAATAGGTGGATATCTCCATAGGGCTGATCGTGTCCGGTGGAATGTAGACAAATGAACCATCCGTAAACACCGCGCTGTTCAGTGCGGCATAATAATTATCACCTACAGGAACCACGGTACCGAGATACTCTTCTACCAGCTCAGGATATTCCTGCAAGGCTTCAGAGATTGAACAGAAGATGATACCCACTTCCATGAGTTTTTTCTTATGGGTGGTGGCCACACTGACACTGTCGAACACTGCATCCACCGCTACATTTGCCAGCTTCTTTTGCTCATCCAGAGGAATACCCAGTTTTTCGAAAGTACGCAGGACTTCCGGGTCCACTTCATCGAGACTTTCCAGCTGCTTCTTTTTCTTTGGAGCAGAGTAATAGGAAATATCCTGGAAATCGATGGGTGGATAATGCACATTCGGCCACTCTGGCTCTTTCATGGTTTTCCACTTTTCAAATGCCTTCAACCTGAAGTCGAGCATAAACTGTGGCTCTTTCTTCTTTTTAGAGATGGCACGAACAACATCCTCGTTCAACCCTTTTGCAAAGGTTTCCGATTCAACATCTGTGGTGAACCCGTATTTATAGGCATTGTCTTCTAAAATATCTGAAACGGAGTTTTGCTCTTCACTCATCTTTTATCTCCGGGTAACAAGTTACATCTGTGGAACAACATTTATTTCGTTGTAGATATGTTTTCTCAGGGTTGACTCCATAAATGACAAGGTAGCTCCCATAGAGGAGCCGCAACTGCCACATGCACCCTGGTATTGAATTAAAATTTTCTCACCATCTGTTATATCCAGGACTTGAACATTACCCCCGTCATTCATTAGGGCCGGGCGGATGTGTTCATCCAGGACAATTTCTACCTGTTCTTTTTGCTCCTCTTTTGACAATCCCAGCCACGCCTGGGCCATCATGTTCAATTCTGTCGTGGATTGAAAATCTTCCTTATTGATGTTAGCACTGGCAACAGCCACCCCTTTTGCCGAAGGGTACTGCTCTTTCGCCATTTTCAATAATTCTTCAATGGTATCAAAAGCCTTCATCTTGGATTCGGGAATAGAAGGCACATCCGGCTCATCACGAAGCCGTGCTTCCACATCGGTTTTCAAAAGTGAACAGGCTTCATCCACGGTCAACCCTTCCACCATTGTGCAAAGCGTTTCTCCTATCACCAGAGAGACCTTTCCTCCATAAGCAAAAAAACGTGCGCTGAAAATACGGTCTTCCTTAACATCCACCAGCCAGTATATTTTTGTGTCTTTAAACTTGGCTTCAAGAAGTGCCAAGCCTTTTTCACTGGCATCTTCCTGGTAATAAGCACCCCTGTGCTTGATTCCAGCCGCGGTTTCCTCAAATTTAGCGGAGAAATTTTCTTCAGCGACAGACACTATTAAATCCTTAAATATTAAAGCTTTACCTGTTTATACACCTTAGGTTGGCCATAAAGCGGCTCAAACTGATTACATTGATACAATTATATATCAAGTATGGCCTTAGCCACAATTTTAAGATGCATTTAGACCGCTAAAGTTCTTTAATTTTCGACATTTTCCACTCGGCGTGGGCCATCAACATTACGCTGGCGAACGTAATGACCGAGCTGAACCAAAAGTTTTATCGGTTTGATGGGTTAAACCTATCTACCTGACCTATTATGAGGTCGGCGAACCGTCTGGTGAAGATTATCTAAAACTTCAACTATATATTGACTCGGCTCAACCAGCATTTTCCCAATCTCATTTTCTTCCTGCAAAGGGTTAAAAACTAATCCTATACATATTCGGAGGAAAAAAGCTATAATTTAGATACACTTTAATCGGGATTCATTTACCGATTCCTTATGAATTGAAAAAAATATTGGAAATTGGGCGCGACAAGCGTCTACAAGACATAGAGGTTTATCAATGACCAGCACATCACCAGAACTTGTCGATGGTATGGGACGAAAAATTGTCAACCTGCGGATATCCGTCACCGATCGCTGTAATTTTAGATGCACCTATTGCATGCCGGCAGATAACGTAGAGTTCATGGATCGAAGCAACCTTCTGACGTTTGAAGAAATTCATCGTGTAGTGACAATTGCATCCAGTTTGGGAATAAACCGTATACGCCTGACGGGTGGCGAACCCCTGATGAGGAAAGACCTGCCAACTTTGATCAAAATGATTCATGGGGTGGAAGGCATCAACGATGTAGCCCTGACTACAAACGCGTTTTTTCTCAAAGACCAAGCTCAAAGTTTGAATGATGCAGGACTTCAACGGCTGAACGTCAGCCTCGATGCCCTGGATCCAGAAAAGTTTCGTGATGTCAATCGCAGGGACTGTCTGCAATCGGTTCTTGATGGTTTGGACATGGCCCGCAAGGTTGGGTTCAAATCAATCAAGATTAACGCTGTTGCAGTACGCAACTTCTCTGAAACCGAAATCATGAGCCTGATCGACTATGGTCGTTCCGACGGGTTTGAAGTCCGGTTCATCGAGTTCATGCCCCTGGACTCTGATAAAGTCTGGGAACGCGACAAAGTTTTGTTTGGGCATGAGATTGTTGATCTCATTAAAGAAAAATATGAACTGCTACCCGTTGACAATTCACTTGAAATAGGACCAGCAAGCGAATACACCTTTGCTGATGGCAAAGGGAAAATTGGCATCATTACAGCAGTGAGTAACCCTTTCTGCGATCATTGCAACCGCATTCGCATGACTGCCGACGGCAAACTTAGGACATGCCTTTTCTCAACTGATGAAACCAACCTGAAAGAAATGATCCGGTCTGGCAAAAGCGATTCAGCCATTGCAGAAACCATCCGGCAAGCAGTTCTGGTAAAAGAACCCGGCCACAAAATTAATCTTAATGACTTTGAACGTCCCAACCGTGCTATGCATGCAATTGGGGGATAACTTAATTTACCTATAAACAAGGAGAGTTTTTACTTCAGTACTATTTTTTGTATGGCTGAATTGCCTGTTTTCCAACTAAAATAATAAAACAAACTATTTAAAACAGTTTGAAAGCCCAAGCGACTCGTTTTAAAACATTAGGCATTCTTTTAGTTTTAAATTAAGCGTAACCAATTAAGCAATTTTAAAGAAAGTGCATGGGAAATAACTTTTTTCTTTTACTGCAGTAAGTGTAGTATACTTAATTGGATTTTTAGGGAGAGAAAATGTGGATAAACTAACCAATGTGTTAGATGTTACAAATTCGAAGCAAACAGACATAACCAAACTATCAGTTGAAACAACAGGGATTAAATCGAAAAATTTACAATCGCTCGAAGAAAACAAAGCAGAAGTTCGCGAAATGGGTGCTAAGAGGTACCCTTTTAAGTTAGAAGGCATTGGTTCTAAACCAATCAACACAGAAGATTCTGTGAATATAGTTGTCCCACCAGAGATAGGCAAAGGAAGTTTAATTAAAAACATGGTTTAAGCTTTTTTCCCCATTCCCAGCTTTTTAATTGCCTTGTAGTATTTCTAATGAAAGAATTGATTAAATAGTTTTTATTTATAAATATTCGCTGTTTCAGTCTTATATCCCTAACAAAGCTAGCTCACCAGTCTATTACGTTAATTAGAAATAAACCTCAATCTGAGTAATGGCAGAAAAAAGATCACCCAAATTTAAACGCTAATGACCCAACAAGAAACTACTATAATAAAATCTCTCCCCTACTAGAAGGAAAACTTTTTCCTTCTACGCAACAAATTACAAACATCAAATAAACCCACTCTTTTATAAAAAATTGAAAACAATTCCACTCATGACTACCGATGAAAATAAAAACATATATTTCCTATTCAGATTTTTAACTCTTCCTCCATTAGCAAGTCTTTTTACATATATTTGCATAGAATATAATTTTATTTTTAACCTTAGCAGTGTAGATTTGATTTTTTTTGGGGGTTTATTTTTCGTTTTTGCAATAAGCATAAGCACTGCCAATACAAGACGTTTTCAAGCTATTGAAGAACTGGCTAATTTATGGGCATTAGCAATGAGTTTTTTGCAAACAGGCAAGAGGCATTTAACTGAAAACGAAAAAGAACTATTACAGATTGAATTAAGAGGGTTTTTTGAAAAATTAAGATTTCTTTTTCATATTGATGTGGTTGGCGAAGAGGCTGAAAAAAAACTTTCTGATATAGATATTTTCTTTAACCGAATTAGCTTAACTATTGAGAAATTTCGAGAAAAACCGAAAATAAGCGACCCAGAACTCTCATGCCTATTAGGTTGGTATGAAAAAATGTATTCAAGTTTTGAAAAATTATTAGCAATAAAAGAAGCCCGCACCCCAAAAACTTTGAGAGTATTTCTAGACTGGGCCCTGGTAATAGGGGTTTTAATATTAACACCAAAGTTTGCAGAATTTGGGCTTTATGGTATTTTCACATCATTCTTAATTATGTCCTTCCTCATTATATTGATCAAGGTTCAAAAAGTACTTGAATACCCATTTGGGAAAAATATGGATCATATTGATTTACGAATGAGAAATAGAGCAAACAAAAGAATAGTTTAAGCACATTGTTTGAACAGCCGCTGCATAAATCTCAGTTCTACATATCTACAGTAAAAATTCAATAATATTTTCAAAGCGAACATTAGCTAGGCCTTAACCTGATATTAATTTATTGCAAGAATATAGGAGAGAGTAAACAAGAAAAGTTTAAAAAACTATTAAAAATTTATGTGACTGAGAGCACTTCACTAAATTTGAGCCTAGGCATTAGGCAGTTTAATTAATGCACTATTTCCCACTTGCCAAAGAACCTGGTTTATTGCGAAGCAAAACCCATTCGTTAAGTTTCCTTACTTCGAAAGGCTTTAAAGTTTCAAGAAGGGACTTGGGGTTTGAGTGATCTTCATCATTCACGACGAAACAATAGTTTCTTTCTATATAAGCCGCGACATGAGCCTTGAACTGTGGAAATTGCAAAAACATTTCACAAAAAATGTCATCGTGGTATTCTTGTTTTGATTTTTTAGGGTCATACCTATAAAACTTAATATCTAACTTCTTTTTAAAGTCCGCTTTTATTAAAAGGCCCATGGTACAACTCCTTCAAAAATTTACTTTATTTTACAGGAATCCAGATTGGTGCCAAGTTCAAAGAAACTTTTAAAGAAAAAATTCGGAAACCCATTTTTAGTGATGAGTAACAGCATTTTTATCTACAAATAGTTAGCCTTTGGCCTCAAACTGGCACACACATAACTTGTTATGGTTCAAGACAGCTTTAAGTTGAACCAGCGTTAAACCCGTTGCAACCGGTGCTTTTAAAGATATTTGGAGACTCTTTTCATGAATCAGCAAACCAGAACTAACCGAATTCAAAACATGCTGGATTTTATTAACCGGTCTCCCACTCCCTTTCATGCAGTAGAAGAAATGTCCAACACTCTTGCTGAAAAAGGGTTTAACAAGCTTAAAGAAGAGGATGCCTGGGAACTTGAAACCAATGGCAGGTATTTTCTCACTCGTAATGATTCATCGCTGATAGCTTTTGTCGTGGGACCTAAACCTTCCTTTAAAATTATTGGCGCCCACACAGATAGTCCCAACCTTAGGCTTAAACCTAACGCAGGATATGATAAAAACGGATATTTGCAACTGGGTGTAGAAGTTTATGGAGGAGTACTCCTGTCCACCTGGACAGATCGGGATCTATCTCTGGCAGGGCGTGTGATATTAGCTGGAAAGAAAAAGCCTCTTTCAAAACTGATTCGCTTCGAGCAGGCTTTACTAAGAATACCTCAACTGGCCATTCACCTGAATCGCGACGTCAATAAAAAAGGACTGGTTCTCAATGAGCAGAACCATTTGCCACCCATTTTCTCAATACAAAAAAAATCCTCGGCTGATGAGGCTCTAAAAAAACTGGTTGCTCGTGAACTGAGGTGCAAACCGGCAGACATCGTGGGCATGGAGTTGTCCCTGTATGATACACAAACAGGAACATTGGCTGGTGCTGAACAAGAGTTCATCTTTTCCGGCCGGCTTGATAACCTTGCCAGTTGCCATGCGGCGATGCACGCATTGATGGAAACCACGAAGAAAGATCCCGCCACAAGGGTCATAGCATTCTATGACCATGAAGAAATCGGTAGCGAAACTGCACAAGGAGCCGGTTCTCCTTTCCTGAAAGATGTTTTGGAGCGAATAACAATGAGTGAAAACAGGGAAGGGTTTCTGAGGGCCATGGCCCGTTCGTTTTTCATCTCTGCGGATATGGCCCATGCTATCCACCCCAATTATTCGGACAGACATGACACTCAACATATGCCAATCATCAACAGCGGTCCCGTGATAAAAAGTAACGCGAATCAACGGTATGCCACTGATGCGGTATCCAGCGCATGGTTTGAGTCGTTATGCAAAAAAGCAGGAGTGCCTGTGCAGAAGTTTGTGGTGCGGTCTGACCTGGGTTGCGGAAGCACTATCGGCCCCATCACAGCTGCCAATCTCGGTATCCGCACTGTCGATGTGGGCAACCCGATGCTCTCCATGCACTCGATTCGTGAAATGGCGGGAGCAAAAGATCATGAATTATTGATCCACGCATTCAAAGAATTCTTCCGCCACTAGGCGCGGGGCCAGCAAGCAATTGCGCTTTGAACCAAGAACGCTTTTGCCCGCAAATATAAAGACATTGTAATTTGCCAGCGGAGGTTCTCCGCCACTAGGCGTGGGGCCAATATGCAATGCTCCGTTAAACCGGGACAACTTTTTGCATGCAAGCAAAAACCCTGGCCTTAGCCACTGCGGCTAGCGGTTAGTTAGCCTGAACTTTGCGGATGGTTTCCATCACTTTGGGTTTTACGGTGGCCCACCGGATATCCGTATCTTTTGTGACCATGATTTCCTTTCCGGTAATCCAGGCACTGTTCACCCCGGATATGGACATCAAAGCTTGTGCCATAGGGTGAAGGTCTGACGTCTCTGGTTCAGAAAAAGGCAGGCTTTTACCATAAGGCAGTAACTCCTGATCCAGCTTGAAAGTGATGGTGTTTTCATTGCGTGTGGGTATGACAGTAATGCTCTTGCTCATAAAATCCTCTTAAAAAAATAATTACGCTTATTGGATCAGCGAGACCCCGAATTTATTCCGGGCCTCATCAAGAATCTTTTGTGTCGCCTCAGCGGCCCGCAACTGGTTTTGTTCCCTAAATAACTCGACAGCACGCGACAAATTGAGAATAACGACTTTCTTGAAAGGCGGTCCTGCTTTATAGTTGTAATAGGCCCAACCTAGGTTTCCGTGTGCTTGGGCATCTCCTTGTCTGCGGTGTACAACTATATTGAGCTGCCCTATTGCGTCTTTCCAACGTTCCTGAAGGTTATAAACATTACCCAGAGTTACCCGTGTATCCATATTGACCGGTTCTAACTCCACAGACTTTTCTAATGAAGTCGCCGCATTATCCAATTGCTTCAGGTTCTTATATGCGATTCCCAGATTATAATGCGCGACCGGAGACAGCGGATTACCGGCAATGGATTTTTCATAGGCCTCTACTGCCTTTTCAAATCTTCCTTCGGCACTATACCGGTTGCCCTCCTGAAACCATTGTTCGGGGCTAAGCCCCCAAACTATGGAAGCTTGCAACAAAAACAGAGTTAGAAAAAGACTCGACCTCATGGGTAAATACCTCGACTGGTGAAAGTAGCAAAATTCTACCCTGTCCAAAATCAAATATCAACTGCTGGACCAGGGCCAGTTAGCGGCAAGTAAAAATTTTATAGCTAACATAGTTTTGTCTTGGATCAAGTGAATCTATGCCTATTGCCTCCCTCGCTAAATGGTGAGCCAGAATCGGTCGGATTTTTTTTCTACCGTCAAAGAACATTCCAGGACACGGGAAAGCATTTCGGATTTCATCATTTCCTCTTTTTTACCCTGCGCCATAATTTGACCGTCTTTCAAGAAAAGCACATGGGTGATACAAGGCATGATCTCTTCAATCCTGTGAGTCACATAGATCATGCGCGTCCCTTTTTTAGAGAGTTTTTCCAGTGTGGTCAGGAAACATTCACGTGTAGGAATATCCAGACCCGCGCAGGGTTCATCCAGAATCAGCAGTTTCGTACGGTGAACCATAGCCCGGGCCAGTAAAACCCTTCTGGCTTCTCCATATGACATTTGTCGAAAGGGAGTTTCGCTCAAAGCGCTGATTCCAAGATGCTCCATGGCATTGAGGGCAGATTTTTTCTGTTCATGGGAGACAGCCTCATGCAAACCGATCGATGAAAAAAAACCCGAGGCCACTACTTCCCAACCTGCAGCGGGGCGGTCGTAATTATTCTGGTATTCAGCAGATACGTAACCCAGGTTTTCTCGAACTTCCAGAAGGGGTGTGTGCTCACGTTTTCCAAACCAGTGGACCTGGCCACCGTAAACAGGAATGATTTCACCGAACACCAGTTTCATGAGAGTGGTTTTGCCGGAACCATTAATACCCACTACAGCCCAGCTTTCTCCTTCGTTCATGGACCAGTTTAAAGACTTGAGAACCCGGTTTTCGCCAACATACACATCGGCATTTTTGATCTGAACCAGAAAACTCCCCATACAAGGAGCCCTTTCTATTGGATGGCTATTTTTTTATCCTGAGCCTCGGGTTTGCTGTTTGTAGCCCCGCCAAGCAGTTCCACAACCGGCTCATCTCCATAATACTGGATGATATTGAGCGCCGCGTATTCCTGTTTCACCCTGAATATTCTTTTTATAGGCACTTCAAGCAGATGGGAAAGAATAACCCGGTTCACTCCTCCGTGGCAAACCATGGCAATTTGTTCATTGGGGTGCCTGGCGATAATTTCTTCAAACCGGGGAACAACCCTCTGCTGGAGTTGTTCAAAGGTCTCCCCTCCTTTTACTTTGAAATTCTCAATATCCTTCATTCGTTCACCAAGTTGATTGGGATATTTTTCCTCAACCTCAGAAATGCTCAATCCCTCCCACTCACCGAAACAAAGTTCCCTTAGCTCAGAGTATGCCACTGGTTCGAGATTATGCGGCTTGGTTAGTAATTGAGCGCTTTCCCTTGTTCGCTTGAGGTCACTGGAGTAGACAGCTTTGAATGGTTCTTCCTTTAAAAGCTGGGCCCATTCCTTAAACTGATCTTCACCTTTTGAAGAAAGACCCACGTCGAAATGGCCATTGAAACAAACTTCTTTTGAATTTGCGGTTTCGCCATGTCGGAACAGGTAGACTCGGCAGGAAGGTTCTTCATTCATAATTCATAATTATTCAAGAGTTGCGAGGCTATAATTTGGCAAAAAAAATGGCAAGCCACTAGGGCCTGCCATTTTTCTTCTTAATATCTATTACTCAGACTTAGTGACCGCCACCGCCGCCGCCGCCTGAACTCCACAAATAGAAGAAATCAAGTCCCTGAACCTTCATCAACCCAACGTTGATCAGGAAATAATAACCAGCCATGCAGGCCAGAGCAATGAAAAACCATATTATGGATTTTGCAGTAATAAACTTTTTTTGTTCATCAGCAGATAAATCGTTCATATTTCCTTAAACTCCCCCAAAAAAATTAAATATTGGATTCCTATTTCCAACCGATTACCGCCAAACGGACGCAAACCAATAGAAGAACCATAAAGAGAAAATAACGGTTCCAATATAAATCAGGGGTCCTGCTTTTTCCTTAATCTTTTCTATATCCATTGTTTGCTCCGGAAAAATTAAATTAATTTTTTATTCAAAAAGTTTATTCTTGACAGTTTTAAAATCTGAATGATAGGGTATATTTCTTTTATTTCAAAGAAAAAAACTATCTTTTAGAGGATTATTATGGCTAGCAAAGACGGGAAAATTTTCGACACCATCGTTTACATCGGCCTCGGTGTTAACGGACTGACAGCCTTATACCTCCTTCTTATGTACTTCGAAGTCATTTAATTGCGCAAAATTTATCAGGTAAATCATGGGGTGTCAAGGGTAAAACCCCTATATTTTATAGATTTCCCAGATTCAGGCAGACATTTTTTCCGTTTAAACCAAACTCTTATATATCCTCCCCCCTCAGTTTCTTCAATGTTTGAGGGGATATATGAAATATAGCATGAGATAGGTGGCGGTACTGGTTACCAGAATCAGGGCATAAATGACCATGGTGGCACGCCCCAAAACCCGATGCCGTCTCGCTCCATCTGGCAGCAATTTCTCGATTAATTTCTCAATACTCGCAACCAGGGCAACGGTCAAAAAAATCAATCCATACGCTACACTGGCCCCAAACGGGTTCTCCCTGGTTATCAAGAGTAAGGTCTGAACCAGAGCCCAACAACCTAAAATGGTGAATAATACAATCTTAAATGTCCGGGGTTTCATTTTTAAATCCCCGGATTTCAGGTGATAGTCAACGCCTGTCTTCTCACTGGCACGAAACCCTTGCGAAATCATATAAAAGGCGAGAATCATCCCCAAGGTAACGAGAATAAGGTGGGTGGTTAAAACCGGGACAAATATGTTCTCATAGACATCATCTGGGCCGCCAAAACCCTCCCGTCCCTCAAATGAGAGAACGCCCAGGCTTCTGGCGTAATAGTAGGCAACGAAATAAACTATCATCGCCACCATGGAGACCAAAATAAGCTTATGGTGCCGGGTTCCCTCTGCTTTTTTGGCCATCCTCCAGGCCACAAGAAACAGGATTGTAAAAATCAGAGCTAACAGGTAACTAATATCTGCCCCTATCGTTCCCGAAGGAGCCAGAAAACCAGGTTGTTCTAGAATCGTTTTCACAGGAGCTATATATGCTTAAGGGGAGACTACTTTACTATTGGAAGGAAAGGCATATCATCCTTCCTGTTTGCCTAACAACCAGGTACCACCATAAAATTCTGAAGCACCGATCAACGACCACATCAAAAGAGGCTCCATGCTCATCTGAGAAAAAAACATGAGAACCACTGCTGTGATGGTGGCAAGACCTATCAACTGCAGAGCCCTGCCTAGATAGTATTTGATGGGACTCATCGACTCAGCCCTTCAATGAGGACTTTACTTTTTTATTTACATCCATCAGTTCGATCAAGCTTTCTTTACTCAATTGTTGCATGGTTTCACTGACCACACCTAAAACAACCTTGCCAGCTTTTGTAAAAGCACTGGGAGAATCAGGTATAGATGGGTCTGCATGGCCACTCATAGCTTTTTCGTATCGTTTCGACACGACCGTATTATCGAACAAATCATCCAGGGCATATCGATATTGAAGCTTTACATAGTCCCGCTTTTTTTCAGTTTCTTTTTTTGAATCCCAGACAATATTCTCCCTTTCGATAGATACTGGTTTGTTCTTGCTTTTTTCCAGGATTTTTTTCATCTGATCAAAATAGGATTGCATTTCCTTGGGAGATTTTAGTTCATCCTCCGGAATTTTTGAGCTGATCTCAAATTCGATAGCATTGCTTTTAAGGGCAGGTCGGCTGATTTCATAAGTGATATTATTATGGTTAAATCTGCGTCCTTTTTTCGCGGTATAACTGGACTGCATTTCTTCAACCAGGGCAGTCAGGCCCTCAGCAGCAAATTGATTGAATAATAAACCTTTTAAAGTCGGCATCCATTTTCTCCAAATCCATTTTTTTTATCAAAGTCTAATTGTTCTATAAAATTCTTTCTACCCAAATAACACGCAAAGTATATTTTTAGCAGAAAAAACCGTGTTTGGGAAGAGCGGTATCAATAACTAAAAAATTGCAGTTATCTAGAAGGTGTTATTAGTTTCCGGCACAGAGGACGTTGCTACCAAACTACCACCTTTCCTTAAAAAGCTATTTGAACCGTTATCCTGGTAAACATAACGTATTTTTACACACCCAGCCTCTTTATTATCGCAATAGAAGCTCAAAAACTGGAACTTGGCAAATTTTCCATCCGCCGTCCTTACTGCATAGCTGTTCTTTTTAGCTGTCAACTTGTGGGTGAAATAATTGTAATTGTACCATTTTTCCAGAACCGGATTTTCAGTCTCGGTATCTGCTGCCACATCCTTGATATAGTTATCCAGAGGGACCTCGGCGATTCCATCAAATTCAACTTCTCCCAGATCAATGAGTCCGGCTTTTCCCAACTTGCTGGAAGCGCCACCATTAGAGATCACCTTACCCCGTCGGAATGCCAGGTCCCATTCCAGTGATGACGTATCCAGGATCCGGACAGGCTTTCCGCTGGAAAAATCAAAATACACATAATCTTTTTCGGAAGACGCGTTGATCGTGGTCACCTGGGTTGATAACAAGTTGGTGGGTTTCGGGGCAGGTTCAATTTTTTCCTCAGGTTTTTTAGCAATGGTACCTTCTTCGGGAAGGTTAACACTGGGAGAATCTAGGAAATCGCCCACCTGCTCCAACTTTGAAGGTAACCAGAAAATTCCAATTAAAAGCAAGGAAACACAGAGATTGAGCAGAAAAAGATTGCGCCAGAGCTTCTTTTTCTTATCTATCCCGGGATCATGTTGCGTGGTTCCACTAAACGGATCATTCATTGAACTGGATGTTTTATATTGTTTACGGGTCTATCTCTAAATTCTTTCAACACATATTTCATAGCTGAGCGGGTGAAGTCTTCCTTATTTTGCCATCTCCCTTTATGTTGGCCGAAGTGTTGAAATCCCGGCCGCTGCCGCCCTACAAAACGGGCACCCCATAGAACCTCGCGGGTTCGGGGATCCACCAAAAATGCAGTAAATTCCAAGCCGCTAGCTATACTTTTCTTAATTTTCCCAGATCGGTCTATATATTTGTCAGTATATTTTGAAACAGCCCCAACCATCACAGCATCAACTTTATCCGCCGAAACCAAGGGTGTTGCCTCATCACCATCTGTCATGTTTTGACCTGATGAAGAACCCGGAGACTTGACAATTTTAAGTCGTGCATCTTCCATTAGCTGAGGCGGAATGATGTTTGAGTAGCTTTTGTTGTTTTTCAATTCATGATATAGCTGCCTGGAAACAATATTCCCCGCAGCCCTGTCTTCAAAAGGGGCAAAGGTTTTATTCTCAAAGCCCAACACCCCTATCCTTTGGAGGCGATTAAACTTATCAGAGTTAAACACCTTGCTTTGAACCTGGTCCACCGGCTCAACTCTCAGCAACTGAGTATAAATATCCCGTTTAACCTGGGATGGTAATGGGTGAGGCTCGTTTATACCATCAGTTAGATTAGGATGCAGATCCTTATATACCGGGGGTGTCCCTTGCCATTCAGGGTAAACCCCAGGGTGGTTCCCTGCCTGATTTCTATCAAGTTCATCCTGAATAGGAACTGCAATCACAGTGATCGGAAACAAGACTCCCATAGCCAAAGATAGCAGAACCCTATAACCCATAAGTTTCAGCAAGATCAAAAACCTCCCAAATAAGTTAGGAATAAGAGATAATGCCCTACTTTATAATTATATATTACCAACGCTACGAATAAAATAGCAATTAGCACATAAAAACAATAATCTAACATCTGGCACGAAGCCGTGAGATTTAAAAATACCTTGTAGATAAACATTTTACAATTATAGAAATATACCGTTTATGGATAAACATATTAACCGTGCGTTTGAATGGGTTCCCCCACATCTGCAACCCTGGTTGCTGCTTGTTTTAATAATTTTTTCATTGACTGTGTTCGTCTTGAGTGCATGGCCAAAACTGAGCCTCATGCTGAACGCAGAGAAAGAAAACCGTACAGATCAACCTATAAAACGATTTTTCAAAACTCTTAAAATTGCATTTGGGCAATCCCGACTCTTTAAAGAAGCTAAAGCTGGCTGGATGCACGCCCTGATTTTCTGGGGATTCCTGATTCTTCTTCTACGTGCTGGAGAATTCTTTTTCATAGGCTTTTTCCCAAATATTGAGTCACACTTTTCTTTCACGGCCCCCTTCGTTCTTCCCTATTTATGGGTTAAGGACTTAGCCGTTCTCATGATCACAATTGGAGTTTTATATGCCTTATACCGCAGGCTGGTGATTAAACCTGACCGGCTTACCCTGTCCACAGAAGGACTGGTTATTCTTGGCCTGATATTAGCCATTCTGGCAAGCGATGTTTTGTTCGACTCTGCCTTTCTGGTGCTTAACCCGGACATTGAACAATCAGGCCCTCTGGCAGCAATTTTCGCTCCAATGATTGGTTTGGCTGGAAAAGATATGGTCGGACACCTCCATAGCCTGGCTTACTGGACGCACGTTTCTGTCATTCTGTTTTTCATAACGCTCCTCCCGCGAAGCAAGCACTTTCATATACTAACCGCCATTCCAAATGTTTTTCTGTCCAATTTAAAATCAGGAAACGGTTTGCGACGGATCGATTTTGAGGATGAAACAAAAGAAACCTTTGGCGTTACAGAAACAGGCAGTTTTACCTGGAAGCAAATGCTGGATCTGCATACTTGCACTCAGTGTGGACGATGCGACAGGGTTTGCCCGGCGCTGGCAACCAACAAACCTCTTTCGCCCCAGCAATTAACCGTGAACCTGAGGGACCATCTTAACAGCTCCCAGGATTCCGATATGACTCTGCTTGGAGATACCATTGAGGACGAGGTGCTATGGTCCTGCACCACATGCGGGGCTTGCGAGTCCGCCTGTCCCGTAACGATAGAATACGTCAATAAAGTGATCGACCTGAGGCGGGGACTTGTGCTGACGGAAGACCGTTACCCCAAAGAATTCGAAACCGCTTTTAAATCATTGGAAACTCAATCCAACCCATGGGGATTTCCTAAAAACTCACGTGCCGACTGGGCCAGGGAATTAGAGATCCCAGTCTGGGACAAAGCCAATCCTACCGAGTTTTTGTATTTCATCGGATGTAACGGATCTTTTGATACGCGAGGAAAACAAGTTTCTGAATCAGTAGTCAAAACTCTGAGGAAAGCTGGAGTCAGCTTTTCCATACTTGGCAACGGTGAAGGATGCACAGGTGACCCCGCAAGGAGGGCCGGAAACGAATACCTGTTCGATATGCTTGCCAGCCAGAACGCAGAAACCTTCAAGCAACAAAACGTGCTGAAAATCATAACGCATTGTCCGCATTGTCTTAATTCACTTAAAAACGAGTATCCTGATTTTGGGGTGAACCTGGAAGTGATTCATCACTCTGAATTACTGGAAAAACTGATCGATGAAGGGAAAATCTCTAAAGAAGGAAATACCGACTCCAATGTAGTGATGCATGACTCCTGCTATCTGGGACGACATAATGGTGTCTACAATGCTCCACGTAATGTGTTGCAAAATGCCCGGGAAGTTGAACAAAGCCGCGAAAACGGAACCTGTTGCGGAGCGGGTGGCGCCCGGTTCCTGCTCGAAGAAAACACCGGCTCCCGTATGAGCCATCATAGACTGGATGAGTTAATGGTCTCCAACCCGGACACCATCGCCGTCTCCTGCCCTTACTGTGTGTTGATGCTTGAAGATGCGGTGAAAGCCAAAGGCCTTGAGGAACAAGTGAAGGTCCGCGACATCGGGGAAATGATCAATTAGATAAAAGGGGCTACCATCCAGTTCAGGGAAGGGATTGTTTTAACCGTTTAATCGTCTCTTCTTTACCAAGAAGAAGTATTACATCGTAAATACCCGGGCTTACTGTGGTACCTGTGAGCGCTACACGGACGGGTTGCGCCAGCTTGCCCAGCTTTGTCCCTTCATCTTCAACAATTTGTTTGAATAACGCTTCGACCTCTTCTGCGGAAAAATTTTCCAAACCAGAAAGTCCTGCAATTGTTTTTTCCAGCAAGGGTCTGGAGTCAGAAGTCAAAAACCTGGCTTTTGCTTTTTCATCAAACTCTAAATTCTTTTTAAAATAGAATGCCGATTTTTCTGCCATCTCTACCAGAGTCTTTGCTCGCTGATTCAAAGAGGGGATAACCCTTGCGATTTCAGAGGCATCCAGTCCGTGCCCTTTTTCAAGAATTCCCGAGTGTATGAGAAATGGCTCCAGGTGCAGGGCCAGCTCTTCAGGAGGAGTATTTTTTATATAATGTTCATTCAACCAGGACAGCTTATCAGGGTCAAAAACCGCCGCTGAAGTGTGAACCGAATCGAAGGAAAAAAGCTTTATCATATCTTCCCGAGAAAAAATTTCCTGGTCACCGTGCGACCAACCCAGCCGGGCCAGATAATTGATCATCGCTGAAGGCAAATAGCCCATGTCACGATAAGCCAGCGCAGAAGTTGCTCCATGCCGTTTGCTCAATCGAGTCTTGTCCTGACCCAGTATCATAGAAATATGGGCAAAACTGGGACGGGGATAGTTCAATGCGTCATACAACAAACATTGTCGAGGCGTATTGGAAAGATGGTCGTCCCCGCGTATCACATGGGTGATACCCATATCAGCATCATCGACCACAACAACAAAGTTGTAAGTGGGAGAACCATCTGTTCTCTGCAAAATCAGGTCATCAAGTTCGCCGATATCGAAGACCACCTTGCCGCGCAAAAGGTCCTCGACCACCACCGAACCCTCCAGCGGGGCCTTGAACCGAATAACGGAAGGAACTCCTTCAGGCTGTTCAGTACGCTCCCTGCATGTTCCATCATATTTAGGTTTGAGCCCTTTTTTCTGTGCTTCATTCCGTTTCTTATCCAGTTCCTCCTGCGAGCAGTAACAACGGTAAGCCTTGCCTTCCTTGAAAAGCTGGTCGACTTTTTCAGAATAAAGGTTCTGTCGCTCGGTTTGTCGAAAAGGGCCTTCATCCCAGTCCAGACGCAGCCATCTCATGGACTCTAGTATTTCCTCAATGGATTCTTCTGTTGAACGCTCATGGTCAGTATCTTCAATTCGCAATACAAATTTTCCGCCATGGTGCCTGGCATACAACCAGTTGAACAGAGCGGTTCTCACCCCTCCAATATGTAAAAAACCCGTAGGGCTGGGCGCGAAACGAACTTTTACGGAATCACTCATTTAACTATCTTAAAAATAAATTGCTATAGATGGTGTGAAAGAAGGCTAAGAGTAACAAATAAATCGGGAAAATTTAAGCGCAATATCAAGCAATCTATAAACTTTAATTTAAACTGCTGGCGATGGAAATTCAGACGTCTGGAGCTTAAAGCTTCTCCTTATGATTTCCCTGAGACAGCAAACATTGACAAGTATTGGGAGCTTTAGCAGAAAACTCAGCTTTATATTTCCAGTCAGCCAGGTTGATTGCCGGGTGGGTATCAGGAAGGTTGAAGTAAAACCGTTTTATATGTGTCCAGGTCTCTTCTGATGCAGGATTTTTTTTCTGATACGAATACACAAAAGAACAATGAAAATTCATACTAAAAAAACGAAAAACAGCCGGCCTTGGGAGAAGACCGGCTGTTTCAGGGTAAGGGCAAAAAAATCACACCCTCATATAAACAATAATTCTTAATTACAGGTTACAGTAACCGGGATTGAGCCCGTGTTGGTGATTTTAACCAATCCACTGATATCACCAATAGAGTCACCACGGCTGAATGCTGGTTGAGACATGAGGGTTACTTTTCCTTTTCCCATTCCGCCTCTTTGAGGAAGACCTGTTTTACCGTGGTCGCTACCATTAAGACTGTCATTATTGTCGTTCGGTCCCAATGAAATAGGAACTGTGGTGAAGTTAGAAGACTTCCACAGGCTCAAGTTTGCGCTACCCCTATCATTGTCTGTGTAACCAAATTTGTCAGCAGAAGCGTTAGCTACTTTGGCTGCTTCCAGGGTGATGCTTTTAGCATCATTACATTTTGCTGTTTGGCCATTGCTGATCTGTGCCGCATTAGCAGTAAATGCGAGACCCGCAACAAACATAGCTGTTAAAGCGAAAATCTTTTTCATAAACCTCTCCTTGTTTTTGTTTTATAAAATCACAACTCAGCTGTGCTAATAGATATTTTTATTACTGATGGAGAGTTTAATGAACCTTATATTTTTTGAATATCAGTCGAAAACCATTTTTTTGATAGTCTTGCATCTTATCCTCATTTAAGAGGTTTCTCTAAACTGATAAGAAATATGAGATGGGCCTGTAAAAATTTAAAGAAGTCTCTTCAATAGTATTTATCCACGAGTTTTCCTTGCGAGAAAATCCTCGTAACATTTTTAATCGGACATGAAAGATGAATATGTGTGAGGTAAAGAGCGCAGCAACTAGGAATCTACTGACAAATACCGATGGAGGCAAAAAAAACAGCCGACCGGGAGAGGTCGGCTGTTTTCCAGGGTAAGGGCCCAACTCGCTAATTAAGCCCTTCTATAACTTAGTTACAGGTAACAGTAACTGGATTTAAACCAGTGTTGGTAATTTTAACCAGCCCACTGATATCGCCGATAGAGTCACCACGGCTGAATGCTGGCTGAGAAACGAGGGTTACTTTATGTTTACCCATTCCACCTCTCTGAGGTAGACCTGTTTTACCATTGTCGCTACCATTAACACTGTCGTTGTTGTCGTTCGGTCCTAATGTAATTGGAACTGTGGTGAAGTTAGAAGACTTCCACAAGCTCAAGTTAGCACCACCTCGGTCGTTGTCGCTGTAACCATACTTATCACTTGAGGTGCTGGCAGGACCTGCTGTTTCCAGCGTGATGCTTTTTGCGTCAGTACATTTTGCTGTCTGACCGGTTGAGATCTCAGCTGCGTTAGCAACCAGAGCAAAACCTGCAATGAAAGCTACTGTCAAAACAAAAATCTTTTTCATGACCCTCTCCTTAAGTTTTGTTTATTAAAAACACTCGTTCGAGTAACAGACTATTTCTTAATCTTTACCGCTAATTTTCCGAGAGATTTTAATAGATAGAACCTGCCGTTAATATAGGTCTAACACCTTTTATAAGGTAGGATTTAAACCTAAATATTCATGAACTTAACCTATCAATTAATAAGTGTTTGTCCTATAATTCTTAAGGGCCATTGTTTGGGTGGGTAGGCTGCAAACTATTATTGAATAAGCTTTTGGGAAATTGCGTAATGAATCAGCTCAGCATTTTTCTTCATTTGCATTTTTTCCAGGATCCTGGAACGATGCGTACTGATGGTTTTGACGCTAAGTGATAACTCTTTGCCTATTTCGGTGGGCGAGCTTCCCTCAGCCAGCATCATGAATACTTGATGCTCCCGGTCTGAGAGTCTTTCATGTGCGGGTCTATCCGACTTTGTAAAATCAAAGGCCAGCTTTTCGGTGATTTCGGGACTGGCATATTTGCCGCCGTCCGCAACTTTTCGCACTGCCGCATAGATTTGGTCTGTACTACTTTCTTTAGTAATAAAACCTGAAGCCCCGGCCTTGAAAAATCGAACAGCATAATGTTCTTCCGGATATACGGTTAGTATCAATACAGGCAACTTGGGACGATCCTCTCGAAGCTGCTTGAGTATTTCCAGACCTCCTTTTCCTGGCAGGGAAATATCAAGGAGAGCCAGGCCCAAATCCATACCTCGAATTTTATCCAATAATTCTTCACCGGTTTCCGCCTCATCCACAACCTCGATATCAGGTGTTTCAGAAAAAGCGTGCTTCAAACCCCTACGAAATAATGGGTGGTCGTCTGCAATAATTACTTTTATTTTTCCATTTCCCTTCTTCGTTGCCATGATCATCCTTTTTTAATTTTAATATTTACAGTTGTCCCATTGTTCGGGAAACTACTGATGAACACATTACCACCCCAAACCATTGCCCGCTCACGCATACCTTGTAGGCCCAAAGACCTCAGGCTCGAAACTTTATCTGAAGGAATTCCACAACCATTATCTTCAACTTCAAGGGAAAGCATTTCATTACTATGACTTAGTTTAACATAAACCTTAGTCGCTCTTGCATGCCTCACGATATTCGTCAAAGTTTCTTGAAAAACCCTGAACAGGGTTGTCGATCTCTCAAGGTCCGGCTCGAACTCATTCAACTCATTCACAAACACGCACTCGATTCCCGTTCTTTTGGAAAAATCTTTGGCCTGCCAAACTATCGCCTCGGCAATTCCCAGGTCGTCAAGAATAGGTGGTCGTAAATCCATTGAAATTTTCTTAACTGTTTGAATAGCCTCATCACTCATTTCAAGAAGCTGTTCGGTTGATTTCTTTATACTCGGATTGTAATAAGTCAGTTTTTTACCAAGCAGAGAGATTTCCAGTTTTATAGTTGTCAGCACCTGTCCTAAATGGTCATGGACTTCCCTGGCTGTGCGGGTCCTCTCTTCTTCACGTACCTGCTCCAGACGATGGTAAAGTTTGCGCAACTGGTCCTTAGTGCGTTCACTTTCATCCTGAGCCTGCTTTCTTTCAAGAACCCTGCCAAGCTGAGTTCCAACCTGTGCCATGATATCTAGCATTTGTGTATCGGGTTCTACAGCTTTGGGAGAAAAAAACTCCATCACTCCAACCACTCTTTTGCCTATTAAAATAGGGAACGCAAAACCTGCCTTAACTCCAATATCCTGTGCCAGGTTTGCACGAGGGAAGTTAGCATCTTTTGTCACATCAATGATCCAAGCTGGCTCTCCACTTGCCAACACACGACCCGGCAAACCAATTCCAGTTTCCAAAGGGGTTTCCTGAGTGATCCTTTGGAAGGTATCAAACTTACCTGGCTCCTCAACATGCCAAAATGAGGAAGGAACAAGTCCTTCAGAGGGGTTATCAGCAGTCAAATATAAATGTCCCAACGGCCATCCAGCAAATTCACAGATTTGGCGAATACAGAAACGCAAGGTTTCATCAATCGCCCGGGTTTCATTGGATGCCACCGCAATAGCCTTTATCAGTTTGGAATGTTCTATTTCGGCATTTAACCGTTCATTGGTCTCCTGCAACTTGCTGGTCCATTCCTTGTTTTCTTTCTCCTGATTCATAGGCTGAGCTATCTGCATTGTAAAAGGTATATTGTCAAAAGTTTTAGAGTGTTCAAGACGCTGGAAAAAACCTGATATATTGCTTAAATAATAAGGGTGATACGGTCAGGGAAAATACCTTAACTAAGCTAAAAAATGATAAAATGGTTAATGAAAAAGCGGGGTTCTGTAAAGCCGGGAAAAACACCAAGGTGCGGGCATCCTTCAGCTTCTACCATAATACGCGATTAAATTGAAGGTATGGCAATGTTGAAAGTTTCCAATATAAATAAGCTTTAAGAGATCCAGCAATGAATATAAAAACCATATGGGTTCTTACAATAATAGCCTTTGGTTTTCCGTCTGTCAATTGGGCTGAAGAAACCAAAGCTGAGCTGGTGATCTTTAAGGAAGCTTCAGATAAATGGACACTTCTTAAAAAAGGCCGCACCTGCGAAGATATTTTTATCATAAAGAAAGGAAAGGACGCCGCAGACCTTAGATTAATGAATAATTATTTTTGCGAGGGTGAGTACACCCTGACCCTTGACGGCCCACCCGGCACGACAGTCACTTTGTACGGCCAGTTTTTTTCGAAGATGACCTTGGCTCGCTGACACTGACTAAAACAGATGACAGGCAAGTCTGGATATGGGATTTGGAAGATTTTCCCGACCGTAAATGGGTGGTCGCTGGCGCCAACAGAAGCACAGGTGGTTATGAGGTGTTTTATAGGTCCGCACCAAACTTCAAAATGCATTTGGGTTCTGTAAAATGGGGCGAAATTCCCTGAGTCGCACAAACCCTACCTTTCAGTCAGTGATATGCAGATTAACTTGACAACCAGCAAATCATTACTGACCCGCTCCAGCGGTTATCTAAGTGGAGTGTGCACACACTCATTGAATCCCTACCGCGGTTGCGGTTTTGGGCTTTCATCCTGCGGTGAAGGTTGCTACGTTCGTTTTAATCATTGGTTAACACAAGGACGTGAATGGGGGAAGTTTGTAGATGTCAAAATTAATGCAAGCAAATTGTATATCCAGTCAGTGGAAAAAGAAAAAAAATGGGCTCGCAAACGTTCAACCCCATTTACAATTTTCATGTCAAGCTCCACCGACCCGTGGCAACCTGCTGAGAAAAAATATAGAGTCACCCGTTCACTACTAGATGCCATGACAAGTTGTCCGCCTGACACATTGATCCTGCAAACCCACAGTTCCAGCATTCTGGATGATATTAAAGTGATTCAAAAACTGTCACAATTATGCTCAGTCAGGATCCATATTTCAATCGAAGGAGACCGCAACCGCCTGCCAGGACTGCCACCTCCACCCTGCAGTATTGAGCAACGGATTTCCGCCCTGGAAAAACTGTCAGGCTATGGACTCAACACGGTTGCTTGTCTTTCCCCATTATATCCACTGAAGAACCCAAAGCTTTTTTTTGAACGTTTAAAAAAATCAGGGGCCTCTGCGGTAATCATTGACCACTTTATAGAAGGTGATGGGACTGAAGGTGGTTCCCGAACCTTTAGAACCCGCCTTCCTTCGGCAATGAGCCAGGTAGAAGAAGATTCGGTTAAACTTTCATATCGAAACCAAATCGCAGACATTGCCCGCTCTTATCTTCCTGTAGGAATTTCCGCCCAGGGTTTTGCAGGGCATTTTTCCCATTAATAACAATGTCCGCCCCAAAGGAAATCATCAATCAAATTACATCCTTGGATGGTAAAGGATATAAAGCCTATAAAGCATTGCAAGGCAAAAAGTTCATCTTTGACCTGTTTGAGTTAACTTTTGAACATGTTCAAGGCGACCCTTATGCGGCACCCTCCCGCTTGTCTATAAAGATCGAATTAGAAAAAGCCGGCTTTGCAAAATCCCATTATGAAAATCCTGTAAGAAAACTAGCCCTGGAAGACCATTTATTACGAATAGTGAGCCTCCAAACTCTAAAGTGCCGAGGTAAAATAAAAGGCTCAGGAAGAAGCGGCGAAATAGCCGTGCAATCACCAGGTCAAAAAGTAATCCGCCGAAGCGGACTGCAAATAAAAAAGGATCAAGTAATACTGACCCTGTTCGCCGGCTTACCGGGAGATGGGCGAAGTGTAATGGCCAGGGACTGTGTAAAACTTTTCTCCGAGATCCTCCCCCCTGTCTGGGAGGAAAGCCTGCTGGCAAAATCTCTCGACATGAAAAAAGTTCAACAGGCTATCGAAACATTGGAAGACTATTCCAGGCTGAACCAGCTATTGACCGAGAATCAATGGGCCAGCTTTGTAGCTGACGGTTCGCTTCTACCGCGCTCTTCGGGGGTCAGCGATCTGCCGCTTGAAAGTGGCGGAGTGTTATTTTCCGCACCCGATGAACTCAGCGCCGAAGTTCATCTGCCTCACGCCGGAACTGTCCGCGGTATGCCTGTTCCATTGGGTATTACTCTGATTGTGGGTGGAGGATTCCACGGGAAGAGCACTCTACTGAAAGCCCTGCAGGATGCCGTATACCCGCATGCAACTGGAGATGGGAGAGAGCGAATCGCCACACAGCCAACCGCGGTGAAAATCAGGGCAGAAGACGGACGCTGTGTACAACCCATTAACGTTTCCGGATTCATGGACAACCTACCGCTCATTCCATCGACCGAAAACTTTTCGACGGTTTCAGCCAGTGGCTCCACCTCACAGGCAGTAAATATTATAGAAGCGGTTGAGTCGGGCTCCTCACTTCTGCTTATGGATGAAGATACCTGCGCGACTAATTTCATGATCCGCGATGCCCGTATGCAGGCATTGATCTCATCCGGCCAGGAACCTATCACCCCACTTGTCGACCGGATTGAAGAGCTCTATAAGGATTTTGGGGTAAGCACCATTCTGGTTATGGGAGGAAGTGGGGATTACTTTGATATGGCAGACAACATCATTGCCATGGATTCCTTTAAGCCTCGATTGGTGACAGAAAAAGCTAAACAGATTGTTCAAGAAAATCCCGGTAGCCGTAAAATAGAAACCAGCAGCCCTCTTCCAAAAATTCAGTTACGAAACAGAAACTTATCAGGATTGAACTTCAGTCGAGGCAAAAAAGACTGCGTGATTCAAACACAAGCGATGATCTCTCTTATCCTTGGGCGTACCGGGATTGATGTGCGTTATGTTGAGCATCTTGTAGAACCGGGGCAATTGGAATTATGCGGGTGGATTCTGAAACAGCTTAAAGAGAGACAAAAAAAAGAACCCGGAGAGCCAAACCGGGAAGGAATAAAGAACATACTGGATAAGATTGAAAGTGGCGAACTGGAATCGGTTGCACCCTACAATAATGGCCTGCTGGCCCTTCCCAGACTGCAGGATGTCATGGCCGCCTTAAACCGCCTTCGTTAAAAAATTCCAACACCTGAAGTGAAATGCAACTGCGGGAGTTAATCTTGAAAAACAGGCTTGAAAGAAACCAGAGGTTTTTGGTCCGGTAAAAGCAGCGGTTGTCCTTCCTTGAAAATTTCTTCCAGTCCAACGGGATTGGTAGCCCAGACCCCTCTTTCTTGAATCTCTGGCTCAGGACCTTCAAAAACCAGATAGCCGTATTTGCCGTAATGAGGCAGTTTGCGTATTAATCCGGGTACACTTTCTTTGTTGCCGGCAATAACCCAGGTCATGGTTCCTTGTTGTTGGTCTGTCCTGGCAAGCGTGAACACAAAGCTGTGATCCTTCCATGGATAATAACGTTCAATCAACTGTACACCCTTCTCATCCATTTCAATTCCCACTTTTTTGAGTCGTACTTTAAAAATTTTGCTCAATGGATGATTTTTCCCAAAAATCCATAAGCTGCCTTCGGGATTAGAATCATTTCCATTGTTCCTGAAAATCCGTTTGGCCACCGAACTGGCAAATTTCTGGTAATCATTGAAATCTTCTTCTGGTATGAAAGCCGTTATTTGTTTTGCGCCATAAGTCTGGCTCAAGCTGGATGGAGCTTCTTTAGCCCCCAATCGGCGGAATACATCGCTAAATGGATCAAGTCGGATCGCTACAGGTTCAGAAGGTAATTGAAAATCAAATGCTTTCTCGCGTGAATCGATTTCTATAGTGTGAATCTCTCCCAACGAGGAACCTTTGGACCAAATAGCAACGGGAATTTTCACCTTAAATACAGGGGCCTCCTGCTCAACCGTCAATTTAAGGTCGTATCGGTCCCCGGAGGACACATAAGATGCGTGCTTCAATCTAATTTCCGGAGCACCTTTACGGTGTACCCACTGCTGAAAAAAATCCTTTAAGCTCCGCCCTGACTCCGCCTCAAAAGTTTTTCGCATATCGTCATAACCGGCATATCGGTACTTGAAAGTCTCATAAAACTTTTTCAGGCCATTTAAAAAATTGCTATCGCCCGTTTCTTTACGAAGCATATGAAAAACCATCAGCAACTTGGCATAACCAATTGCCTGAGAGGCCATGCTGTCGCGATAACCAAATTCATTCAAAGGGAAATCGTTTTCATCGTTGACATAGTTTGAATATTTCATCATTTCCTGAAACCTGTATGCGGCCCCTTTTCCTTTCAGTTCCAACAAAAGATGGTCGGCAAGATAAGCGGTCAGCCCTTCTGACCAGTTGCCATGCCCAAGATCCGGGAAAACACCGTTGCCCCACCAGTTATGCAGAATTTCGTGAGGATAAGAACTGTGCAGAATAAACGGGAAGCGTATAATCCTTGATCCCATGAACGTAAAAGAGGGCATTCCATAACCGGTCTGCCGGGAGTTTTCTATCAATGCAAACTTTTCATAAGGATAAGAACCGATCAACCGGGAATAAAAGTCTGTATAAGACTTCGCAGTTTGCAGGTAACGATCAGCCAGCCTTTCATCGTCCTGAAGCAAATATGCATATAAAGGAAGCCCGTTATGTATTGTTTCATGAATGTGGAACTTGTTACCGATTAAATAGATCTCTTCTGAAGGAAAGCTGGATTCCCAGGAAACAATCCTCCTAGTCCCAGACAACTGTTCACCTAGCCTTTTCCCCTGGCTCACCGCATGCCAGGGTTCGGGCAGCGAAACCTTCATCTCAAACGTTATTCGGGGAAAGTCCCCTTCTGTTTGAGGATAAAAATAACTCTCACCAGAAAAAAATAATCCATCGGACGCTATTGGTTTATCAGCTTCAAGGGAAGTGTCATGAAGGACTCCAGAATAGTTCAGCGTTAATGAATCAGGACAATTTGTGGAATGCTTCTCGACAAACTCCAACTTGAGAAATCCGGATGATGTATGCACCTTCCACCCTTCCGGAACCCGATCCAGTTTCAAGTCTGAATGAAGGTAAAAGGGAACATTGCATAATGTTGCGGAGTCTTTAAGCTGAATAGTATCTTTGATATTTGCAAAACGGGTAGAAGGCTCCAGTTCAATTTGCAACTGGTGGTGGATTTTCGGATCAGCAAAAGACCGGGCCTCATTTGAGGTCATTGCCAATACCATCAGAATTGAAAAAAGTTTAAAACAATGATTTAAATTCATGACTCATATTAATCATTCCATTGAGCATCACGCAATTGAATTGATGGAGAATCGTGTGATTCAAAATAAATTCCTAGTGCTTCCAATCCGGCAAAATAATTACCCGATGCAAAAAATTTTTCCCCCGGACCTTTATAACGTCTTGAGAAAAGGCCAAATCTTTGCGCAGTTCGAATTGTATAGTTCCTTTTAAAAGCTTCCTGTTCCCGTGCAGACACACCCCTCACATTTGGAACCTGTTCCAACCTGGGGCGGAGGAGGTTTAAAAAGCTTTCATCTGTTTCCCATTGCAAAGGGGGCAGGAGCGAAACAGTAGAAAACTCAAGCAAAGGCGAATCATCCGTGATTTCACCAGCCCCTTTCAGATATGGCGAAAGTTGCCTTCCCTCAGTAATGTAAAAATCAGCGAAATCCAGGAAGGAATTCACCTTCATTTCCCGGGCCATTTCATTGATTTCCAAATTTTTCATCAAATCCTCAAAATGTTCTTTATCCAGGGTCACTGGCTTGCGGCTTCCCACCAGCATAACTATACGAGTGAGAAAGCTGTTCCACACCGAAAACTCAGGAAAAACCCCATTGAATGTATGGGTGATTGATCTCGCATCTTCCGGTCCTACCAGATGTAAAGGCAACCATTGAAGAAGCAAGCCGTCTTCTTTTAAGCGGCTCAAAGCCAACTCATAAAATTCCCTGGAATACAAATTAACCACCCCGGCCTGCAAAGGTGACATGGGTTCCATAATAATCACATCATAAGTGAACTCCGTCCATTTCAAGAAACTTCTTCCATCTTGAATAAACATTTTAATATTGGGACGGGTTAAAACATCGTGATTCCATTTTAAAAACCACTTCGAAAACTCGAGCACATTTTTATCAATTTCAACGCCGTGAACCTCAGCCTCCGGAAACATAGATGCAGTCCCCAGGGTGTTGCCGGTTCCAAACCCAATCACTAAAACACGTTTTGGAGAAGGATGCAGCACCATCGGCACAAACCCCATTGCCTGCATATAAGTGCTGCCCGAAAACATACTGGAAACTGTGGCGGTGCTGAACCCATCCAGATAAATAGTACGTGCGCGGCTTTCCTTATCTTCCACAACACTGATAGTGGAATATTCCCCTTCCTTATAATCCAGAAGCTTTATCCGGTCTTTTGGAACATTTACTTCAAGCCTTGCAAAATTACCCTTACCGGCTTTTTGGGTGTCAATACCCGGCACCAGGAATCCTTTACCCAATATCAAAACAACCAATACCGACCCCAACATCATCAACATGGTAGCTGGCTTGAACTCACGGTCTTTTGCCAGAATATAAACCCCGAACAAAATCAATACTGCGTAGATTCCATACAAAGATAAGCGAATACCCCATAGCGGTATGAAAACAAATGGGGTCAAGATCGTTCCCGCTACTGCTCCAACTGTATTGATTGAATAGGTATTGCCAAGAACCTTCCCGACGCCTTGAAGTCGGGATGAATAGATTTGATTGGCTAAAGGAAAAAGCAGACCGAACCCAAAAGTCGGGAGGAACATGAGCGCAAAGGCAAACAAAGACCTGATCAAAATAATTCGCCCTGGAGAACTGTCCAGGCTGTAAAAATATTTATCAGCAATAGCAGTCCATTCTGTCAGGTTTGCCAACACAGGAAGTATGGCTATGCAAAAAATACCGATGGCAAGCTCAATACCGACAAATTTGAGAACTCGGCAGGAACTTCCCACCAGCTTGTTGGCCGCAAGGCTTCCCAAAGCTATTCCCAATAAAAATGTGGCAAGGATAAGCGCGAAAGAATACAGGGTGCTTCCCATCGGGAAAACAAGAATTCGTGTCCACAATATCTCACTTGAAAGGGAAGCCATGCCGGAATAAGCAAACATGACAAGAACCAGAAGCCCTATGGCTGGTGAGACTTCTTCAACTTCTTTTTTCTTCTTTCTTTTCTTAGTTTGAGTTTGATCAGAACCAGTTTCCTCCACATAAAAAGCACGAGGCTTGCCATAGCACAGCATAAAAACCATAACATTGAGCAATATCGCAAACCAGGTCGCGCCCTGAACTCCCAGAAGACGAATCGCAAAAAACTGGGTGAACAAACAACCACACACCGCGCCGAATGTATTGACTCCATACAGTAATGATATTTTGGAAAAAATCTTATCCGTCTGGTTGCCAGTCGCCCAGCACCCTACCAGGGGAAGTGTCGCCCCCATCAATAATGTCGCGGGCAACATCAGGAGCGTACTCAGCAAGAACTCCAGCAGGTGCACCGATAAATCAACCTGTCCAGTTGCCGGTAAAATCAGGGGGTATAATTTTCCCAGAAGGTCAAGCCCGAGGGGAAAACTCAATGCATAAAGACCTATTAATCCCTCAAGCAGACCATAAATACGAATCAGTTTATCCGGTTCCAAACTGGCAGGGTTATTGGATAACACCCTCCCCATGAACCAGGCACCTCCGGCCAAACCCGTCATGAATGCGCACAATACAGCACTGAGCGCATACAAACTGGCTCCAAAGACCAGGGCCAGATGCCGAAACCAGATCAACTCATAAACCAGGCTGGCCGCACCAGAAGCAAAAAGGCACGCATAGGCAACCCATGAAATCCTGAATGAAGGGAAACTTGTCATAAGAAGAGAGATTTTCCCACAGCATCACCAATCCGTCAATTTAACGAACAAGTATTGCAACATGATTTCATGAATGCTATTCTCCAAGAAATCCCCGGCCCACTTACGCGGAAGGTAAAAGGCAATCACCCTGTAGTTTGAATATTCAACCAGCTAAGCATTGTCTTAATCGGTCGTGGCCCGGCCAAGCCATAATGGCATTCTAAAAAACCCTTTTATCGCTTTATAAAATCATGAAAAAAAGATTCAGCCTGATGGCTCCAGTTATTTTATCTGTTTTTTTACTTACCCTTCCGGCATGGGATAAAGCGTCCGCGCAATCTTCATCTCAACCCCTGAAAATTCCAGAGGTCGTGGCAAAAGTTAACGGTGTAGACATCCAGTCAAAATATATTCAGTTCAGGATGAATCAGATTTCGAGAAACGTAAAACGGCCGCTGACCTTGCGTGAAAGAACCAGTATCGCAAAAGATTTGATAGAGAAAGAAATCGTAAGGGAGCTGATCCATCAACAAGGTAAAAAAAAGAACCTTGAGGTAGACTCTGATTTAATTGAAAAAGAAATGGAAGCTCTACGCAAGCCCTATAACAGCGATGAAGAATTTGAAAAAGCACTGAAAGCCAGAAACATTACCCTGGAGGATTTAAAAGACTCCATGAAAGTAGACATCAATGCCCGGAAATTGTTGAATGAACAAATCAAAGGCAAGATCGATATTGCAGATGCCGACGTAAAAAAATATTACGAAGACAACAAGCAGAAGTTTCATCGCCCTGAAGCTTATCATACCCGGCATATCCTTGCGGCAACCTTTCCTCCCGACTTGTTGAAATCGACTCCTGTCTCCGAACTTCAAAACAAAAGGGAAGACCTGCACCGGAGTGCGGAAGAACGAATAGACGCCATTCTAAAAGAGCTCAAGGAAGGGGCGAACTTTGAGGAACTGGCAAAGAAAAAATCGGATGACGAAGCAAGCAGGGAGAGTGGCGGGGATCTTGACGTTATTTATAAAGGAGTTTTTGATCCTTCTTTTGACAAAGCCGTATCAAAGTTAAAGCCCGGTGAAATTAGCGGAAAAGTAGAAACCAGGTTTGGCTTCCATGTTATCAAGCTCATCGAAAAACACCCGCCTGAACTAACTCCTTTCGAAGAAATGAAAAAGGCCATTCAAAAACATCTGTTCATGGAAGAAGCTAAAAACCTGGTGGCGGCTTATGTACAAAAACTAAAGAAAGAAGCAAAGATTCAAACCTTCTTTCGTTAGCTTCCAAAACTAGTTCTGACGAAATTGTTCCAGGTGTTTAAGCACATGCTCAAGCAGCTCCACTGGAATGTATTTTCCTGCCAGGTTTTTTCTTGCTATGGTTCCTGCTTCCTGAAACCGTGCCCTTTCTTTCTCACCAGGAAGATCCACCCACTTCACATTATTTTTCTCTAAAACCTTGTGTGCTTTTATGTTGTCCTTTTTAATAAGCTCAACCAGTTCCTGCAAACATTCTGCACCAATTTTTTCAAGCGCTTCCTGATTAGATTGAGAAAGCTTGTCGAATTTCTTTTTAGAAATCAGAACACCGCCTGTTGCATAACCCATCCGCAATCTAGACACGTGTTTCACTTTAGTGAACCATTGCAAAGCCAGAGCACCCTGCGTGGAGGCGTAAACAGCATTGATCATACCCGTTTGCAAGGAAAGCAAAACATCTGTTATGGAAAGAGGTATCGGCTGAACACCCAAACCTTTATAAGCCTGCTCCACCAAAGGGTCGCCTTCCCACATCCAGGGTTTTGACTGCCGCAAGTCATCCACTGAGCGGATCGGTTGCTGGGAAAAAAAATGCACCCACCCTACAGGAACCCACCCCAACAAGACATAACCTTTCTCTTTATAGCGGGCCTTGAAATAATCGTTCATTTTTTTATAGATATGCTCGACTTCATCATCGTTTTCAAACAGGAAAGGCAGGTCAAGAACCCTCACTTCCTTCAATATCTCACCGAGTCCAACCCCTGTGAAACCCGCGCCGTGCAGCTGACCAACCCTTATTTTGCGAATCACGTCTTTTTCATCCCCAGACACGCCTCCGGGATAGAACCTGAATACCACATTGCCATCGGTGGCTTTTTTAATATTGTCCGAAAGCCTGCGCATAGACTTCATCCAGGATGAGCCTTCGGGTGCGAGAGTGGCAAATTTAATAATCTGCTTTTTTGCCTCAGCCGGGCTACTCCCAATCAAGGCAAATAAAAAAGCCAATACAACCAGAAGTCGATTAAGAAATTTAAAAGAGTTCATCAATTTGCTCTAAAAGTTGAGCGGCTTTTTTACGAGCCACTTGATTAGCCAAACGTTCTTCAGGAAAAATATCAACCGGAGCCTCAACAACAGCCTGCAATTGAGACTCAAACAACTCACGGTTCTGGTTCTGCACAGCATAGGTTTTAGCGAACAACAAACGCACCAGCAAATATTTATTTTCGGTTAGCACCAGGGCTTTTTCAAAATGCTGACGGGACTTTTCCGGGTTGCCACCCAACATCTTACTGCGGCCACCGTAAAAAGCCCCCAGAAACACATGAGGGCCTGCATGATGAAAAGATGGATCAAGATCGTGGACCTTGTTCATAAGTTTTTCCAAACGGGGAATATCAGCAAAAGCCTCAACCGAGTCAAGATTCTGCATCAACCAACTTCCCCAGCATTGCCCCATCCAGAACAAAGCTGGCTGATGCGAAACCTTGACCTCGTCAAGAGCCAGCGATAACTCATCTAATGAAAGATCCTTCCAATTATCCCTTCCTGTCCTGATAATCGTCGCCCGCAAGGCATAATCCTTACCCCTTTCGTATAAGGAGGATGCCCGTCCGGGTTCTGAATCTTCCAGAAAACTAAAGGCATAACCACATAAACCTTCAGCAAGGTTTTCCAGGATCCCGGTATTGTCGGGGTCCTGTCTCAGGAGTCCCTCAAGCATTTTCAAATTTGCGGGGATAGCCTGCTCTGCAAGTTCGGGGTCCCTTTCCTCCTTCATGACGGCTATCTGGCTCTCAACGAGAGTTAATGAGGCCTGTACAGCCATGCGGCCAGGTGAACAACCCGCCAGTAAACCAACCAGGAATAACAGAAAAAAAGGTTTCATAAGGCAATCTTAGCAGAACGGCCCAACATCAGGCGACTAATATTTTGACATGATATGGGCCTTTTGCTACCATCCAGACGGGTTGTACCCTACCCAGGGTTATCTGGCAATTGTGTTCGTCTGTTATTCAACAAGAACAACCCCATTTCCCGGTGACAAAAAAATTGAGCACTCATGAACAAAGTTCGAGTTGGATGAAAAAAGTTCTTTTTGTGCTGGGCGGAATATTTGTAGTAGTGGGGGTCATCCGGCAATGGCCACTGGCTGGAAAAACCTATATGGAGTTTATAGAGGGAAAAGGTTATCTAACCCTCATGCTGGGATTGATCATGATCGTACTAGGTTTTTCGGTTCCTCTTCTGGTGGGGGATGGGGAAGAAGACTCTTAACAATATAATTTAAAGGTGTGCTATGAGTGATGAAGAGATAGAAGGAGAAGGGTTTACATTTAAAGATAGCCGCTCCTCCCAGCTTTCTGAGGACGAGGCTCTTGACCAGGATGCCCAGAGTGAAACGCAACAACCCCCTGACTCACAGGAACAGCCGCAACAACCATTCAAGATAGACTTTTCCACTTTCATCATGTCGTTGACCTCATCGGCTTTTTACCATCTGGGAGACATCGCCGACCCTGAAACGGGAAAAACTGAAACCAACCTTCCCGCCGTGCAACAGACTATCGACATGCTGATCATGCTTAGTGAGAAAACCAAAGGCAATCTCAATGAAGAAGAAGGCAAACTGCTGGAACAACTCATCTATGAATTGCAGATGAAATTTGTAGCTAAATCGAAACAGTAAGCCCTGCTTTCTCCATGTCTCTCAATACAGATCGAAATGGAATGTTCATTTACGGTATGACCAGTACCGATGAACTGGGCGGATTCCTAAAGCACAAGTTTTCTGAACAACAAATCCAGCAAGCCTACGAATATCTGGTTGAGGCTTCTGAAGGTGAAGCCCGCGAGACAAAAACCTCACCTCTCAGGGTATTCTGGAAACATCTCAAGAAAGTTTATAGTGAAGGCATTCCACCTCTGCAATGTCACCGTGGGTGCGCCCATTGCTGCCATACTGGCGTATCCTGCACCCAATTGGAGTGGGACGGGATCCTGAAAAATGCCGAAGAAAACGGCGTTGATCTCAACGCTGTTATTGAGCGTTCACAAAGAACCATCAAAAAAGTGGACGAGGTTCTTAAATCAAACAAAAACCTGGATCAGGTAGACTGGCACAGGCTGGTCATCAACCAGCCCTGCCCTTTCTTAAATGAAGAAGGTGCCTGCGAAGTCTATGAAGACCGCCCCCTTGACTGCCGTATGGTGGTGGCGTTTCGAGGTGTCTGCGATTCAAAAAAGCTTGAACACGCCCAGCGTGGGGTGGTGGTGGAAGAAGCCGTTGGCGCGACCGTCATCGCAAAACTCCAGCACGACATGACCCCAAAAATCAAACGGCGGAAATTTCGCGGCACACAACCCATCAAACTCCTGCAACACTGGCTGATTCTGTGGAAAGAAAAAAACAAAAAGTGATAAAGCTGGTTTGCAGTTTTCAAAGCCCCTTCTATGCCACGTATTGCTCAACTCATCGCACCCGGTAAAATCGGTATTCAGGACAGCCACTCCCTGAAGCCACAACAAGGAGAAGTGGTCATTCAGGTCAAACACGCTGGAGTCTGCGGCACCGATCTGGCACTTTTTCAGGGAGATTACCCTGTACCCTTGCCCCATGTCTGCGGACACGAGTTCACCGGCATCGTTAAACAGGTCGGTGAGGACGTGGATGCTAAATGGATCGGCAAAACCGTCACAGCCGAAATCAACAACACTTGCGTCGCTTATAATCGCAAACCCCTTTGCTCCGCTTGCGCTAAAAACCTTTCATCCCATTGCCTTGAACGAACGGTTACGGGAATCATCCAGCACAACGGAGCCTTTGCCGAAGAAGTAACAGTCGCCGTAGGAACCCTCCACGAAATTCCTGACTCGATCGACCCTTTAACCGCCACTCTCACCGAGCCACTCGCTGCCGCATTACAGGCGTTTGTCATGTCACCCGTCACCGGAGAAGAAACCATTGTCGTGTTGGGTCCGGGCAGACTCGGCATCCTCGTCACCTTTGTTGCGGCATTAAAAGGTCTCAATGTTCTCGCCGTATCGCGCAGTCAAAGCAAACAGAAACGGGCACTGGACTATGGAGCCAAATGGGTTTGCGTGCCGCAAAAGGCCGAGGAAAAAATCAGGTCTCTCACTGAAAACTTAGGAGCGGATATTGTAATCGACACAACCGGAAATCCCGATGGCATCACCCAGGCTTTAACGCTGGTGCGCCCGCGTGGGACGGTGTGTTGCAAAACCACCTGCGGACTGCCAGCAAGTGGACTCGACATCACAAAACTCGTGGTCGATGAAGTGCGACTGCAAGGTTCGCGATGCGGTCCGTTCAAACCCGCATTGGAGATATTGGAAACCCATCACGAAAAACTCAGGGCGCTCATCACTTCCACCCGGTCGTTGAACGACACCCAACAAGCCCTGGAGTCCGCACGCAAAGAAAATAAAGTGGTGATAAATATAAATGAATGATTCAACCAATATGAAGGTGAGGGGGAATTAAAAACGAGAGACGGGACAGGTGTAGTCAAGTAGCGACTTGACTCGTTCATGACAATTTTTATTGTTCCTTGAGTTCTACTCCCATTGATTTGAAATACTGGACAACATCTTCAAAATATTCCTGATGGGGATTTGGTGGTACAAGTCGGACCAACTCTCTCCCGACACTAGCAATACCAACAGTAGTAAATTCTAATTTTAATGGAACTTGTTTGCTCAACATATTATATTTTTTCCCCTGATAGCTTATTTTTTTGCTTTCACCAGAAAACTTTTCCGTGTAACCCAAAAAATTTTCAGTCAAAAGTCCAATATTAGCTAGGTGGATTTGTTCGCTAATAGGGTTTAATAAGAATTTGGATCAAAATTAAAAAGGTATAACCCTTAAATACCCCCTACTTGTAAAATCGCTTGTAGCTCGATATTATCACCTTTCGAAAATTTAAATTATAAAACCAAAAACTCATATCTATTCTTACTGTGTTTCGATCGCCTTTCTTTGTATATATAGCTTCAATTATTTTGTCACAAATAGTTTCTTCGACAGCATTTGCCGATTCGGAAAACTCAGGGACAGTTCCTCAGCCCATTCAGGAGATGTTTCAGTCGAATTTAGTCTATCCGCAAGAAGAGGACGAAATTCAATTCACTCTATTCCCATCCTTTAGAAAAAGTGATAGTTCCAAAAATGTAAGAACTTTGTTCGAAGTTGAATATGGAATTACAGATGCATTTCAAATCATCTTTGAATGGGATGGGTTATTGTCTAAAAACCCAAATAATAGCCCCACTGTTTCAGGACCTGGAAATATTGAGGTTGGCGCTCAATACAGCTGGATGGGCCTGGGTGACGGGAATACACATTTTTCTTTTGGGAATTTATTTGAATTGCCTGTTGGACCAGTAGAAAACGGATTGACGGAAGGTTTATTAGAAGTACAACCCTTTGTTGTACTGGCTCGAGATTTTCCTGAACAAAATCAAAGTCAGGTTTTTGTTGAACTTGGTTTTATCTGGGCTGACAGGATCAGAAGTGTTCCTGCTGGCTCCACCCCTGTAACCAATAGTATTTCCTGGAACGTAGGAGGTTTTTATCCCATTGACTCATGGAGATTAACCTTGGAAATCAATGGAAGCAATAACGAGTGGGATAATGGGAACACTAACGAAATATTTATTACACCGGGAATTATCAATAAATTATCCAGAGAATGGGAAATTGGTGTAGCCATCCCAATTGGAGCTACCTCAACAACTGACGATTATCGAGTTGTCGGTTATTTAATGTGGGAATTTGAATTGGATTGAATAAACAAAGGCATTAGATGAAATAGATTCAAATTGATACTAATGTGTTGCAGCGATCGATTGAACTCGCAGCCGATAGCCGACTAATCACTCCTGATGAGAAGGAACTATTTGCCTCCTTTCTCTTGAGGGGAAAGGAAGTAAAAGGTTGTTCACTGCCCCCACGGCGAGTGGTTCAGGAAGCGTTTAACTCGTTCTCTATTTCTCGATTGATTTCAGACAGGATCAGTTCAAGGTCCACATTATGCATGCTGGCTGTCTGTTCCACCGTTTCATAAACCTGACCGGGACAGGAAAAGCACCCTTCCCCATAATGCGCCTCGAACACTTTTTTAGTTGTGGGATAAGTCACGATCAAACTGCCAACCCGTGTATCGGCTTCACATATTTTCCCCCGTTCAACTTCCTTTCCGGCAGTCTGAGTTCCCTCCGGGTGGGATGATGCGTCTTCACTGAATATTTGTTGATTGAGTTTTTCCAGAAATTCCCCAACATCAACCCCGTGTTTTTCGCAGGCCTTGTCTATGGTGATAACTTTGGCAAAGGTCTGCCGAACTGTCGGGTTCGCAAAAGCCTGAAATCCGCTCGCAAGAAAAACATCCAGTGCTTTTGGGAACTGGTCTATCACGGTTCCCACTTTCATATCCCCGGTAATTTTTGTCGGGCGTGGTTCTTCATTTGCGGGTGAGAGAACAAAATACAGGTTATAAAACATGATTAGAAATGATATCCCCGCGAGGACAGCAAATAAGATGAACATCGCCTGGGCTATTCCTCCATCGCGCCAGTCCGCAAACCCCTGCATGACCACCATACCGAGCAGACCGGTATTTTGCAGAATAAACTGATATTTCATTCCAGCGGGCCAGGGCAGGGTTCGCGCGCTGAAACGTGGAAGCACATGATAGGCCACACCAGACACCATCATCGCCATGAATCCAAGCAGGTTTAAATGAATGTGGATAAACCGTAACGGATAAGAAAGTGATGGGTCTATGGCCATGGTGATGCCAGGCACAGCACCCACCACTGCATAGATCAGGCCTGCCTTGATAAATAATCGCGGGGTGTTATCCATAGCAGGTAAGATATCGATAAGCGTTGAATTATTCCACCGAATAAACCCTGCCCCGCCACTCGGTGCGGGAGAAAAATAGAGTCTGAACCATCGAGTTCAGCATGATGGCGGCCATCACCACAGCTCCTATCGGAAACAGGCAGGCATTCAATCGATTCAGTCCCATCTCGTCACAGGTTTTAATCTTCGCCGCGGAAACCATGCTCACGCCGAACAGGGAGAGTCCAATCCAAACAAGACCTGTTCCTTCTACCAGGTTCCATAATAAAACCAGGTAAGGCGTAATGACAAACATCTGTACCATGGAAACATAATAGAACGCACGCAAGACAGACCGCTTCATGGCCAGAAACATGTTCTTTCTCCAGCCGCTCCAGATTTCGCGGAACCCGTAATACATGCGGATCGAAAAGAGGCGTTTGGCATCAGCCACCAGAAGTTTCAGTCCGGCTTTTTTAAGACGTTTTGCGATCAACACATCTTCCAGCACATCCGCTTTTCCACCTTCATGCCCACCGATGGTTTCATAAGCAGAACGAGTGAACATCAGGAACGCGCCGAATCCCATAGCGCTTTTATGGTCCGTACTGTTTACTTTCCGGAACCGTGTCAAAGATGCTATGAAACCGAAGATGACGGGTTGCACCGCCCTTTCCCAAAACGAACCAAACTCCGCCTGGGGCATCAGGGTCAAGGCATCCAACCCTTTTTCTCTCATCGTAGAAATGGCTGTGCTTAAAGCATGCGGTTTAAAAACAGGGTCCGCGTCGGTGAACAACAATATATCTCCTTTTGACTTTTGAAAGGCCTGATGAAGGGCAAAGGGTTTTCCCAGCCAGCCCTGAGGCAAATCCTTCCCATCCAACGCGATCAGACGAGAGTCTTTTTCCGCCAGCTCACGAATCAACTCGCCGGTTCGATCGCTGGAATGGTCATTCACCGCAATCACTTCAAAACGGGGATAGTCCTGCGCTAAAAGAGATTCCAGGCAGGCTGCTATTCCCCTCTCTTCATCCCTCGCGGGAACGCAAACAGAAACCATTGGCGGATCATCCAGTTTACCGGTAACAGGTTCCAGACGAACCAGATAGATCATGTTCGCCGTCAGGTAAACAATGACCGAGACAATCAAAAATAATTGAATAGATGTTAATATTTGCAGCAATTGAATTTATAACCTTTCCCTGAAGTTGAAAAAAAGAAAAACCGGATGCAGGCCAGATAATTTGTTATGCTTAAGAAAGATGGAGAAAGCAAAATCATCCTGATCCATCAATAACGCCTGACATATTGAAATTTTTTGCAGCAGACTCATTACTTCTTAAGCAAATCTCTCTCGACAAGTTGCCATGGTTAAAACTCCCGCATCAATTTTTATATTTACCATAATTTTATCACTTCTTGGAGAAGTCTCCGCATCGGCCCTGTGCATCAAAAATGAAAAAGCTAATTTGAGAAAAGGTCCAGGCACGAAGCATGAAAAGCTCTGGCAGGTATTCCAGTATATGCCTTTTAAACTTTTAAAAACCAAAGGTGACTGGAAACAGGTGCAGGACTTGGACGGCGACGTCTATTGGGTCCATGGTCCCCTCACCACACAAAAGTATAAGTGCGCGGTCATCAAAAACAATCAAACCAACCTTAGAAAAGGACCCGGCACCGATCACCCCAAAGTGAAATGGGCACCTGTTGATAAATATTTTTCCATGAAAGTCCTTAAAATCAAGAACAACTGGGTACACATCGAAGATGCCGCAGGAGACAAGGCCTGGGTTTACAGGCCCCTTGTTTGGATTAAATAACCCTACCCCACACTTTTATTTGCGAGAAAATTCATATCATAACGATTGTCCTCATCGCTTCTACCCCAAAAAAAGCTTTATTTCCTCTCCAAATCAATATAATAATTGGGAAAAATAAAATTTAATCAATGAGACGAGCCCCAATTGATTTTTGAACCTTAAGTCTGACGGAGATAGCCATGACCACCGCAACCGAACCGCTTTCTGCGGTAAAAGAATTTCTAAACTCACCCCAAAAACTATTAATAGATGGTAAACAAGTCGATTCGGCAGGTGGAGAAACTTTTGAGGTTCTGGACCCTTCCGACAACAGCGTCCTGACACGTGTGCCCAAGGGTGAAAAAGAAGATATTGACCGCGCTGTAAAAGCTGCTCGAAAGGCATTTGAAAACGGTCCCTGGAGAAAAATGTCTGTTTCGGAAAGAGGCAAGCTGATATGGAAGCTGGCCGACTTGATCGAACAACGAACCGAAGAGTTTGCGCAACTGGAAACTCTGGATAATGGAAAACCCCTTGCCATAGCGCGTGCTGCCGATGTGCCTCTTACTGTCGACCATTTCCGCTACTACGCAGGTATGGCAACTAAGATTCATGGTGAAACCATTGACATCTCTGTCCCCTATGCTCCGGGTGCTGAGTTTCTCGATTTCACTTTGCGCGAGCCAATGGGTGTGGTGGGCCAGGTCATTCCATGGAATTTCCCTCTACTCATGGCCGCCTGGAAACTGGGTGTCTCTCTTGCGGCAGGTAATTGCGTTGTTTTGAAACCTGCGGAACAAACACCCTTATCGGCTTTGTATCTTGCTGACCTGTTTGGGGAAGCGGGTTTCCCGGAAGGTGTGGTAAACATCGTTTCCGGATTTGGCGATGCCGGAGAGGCTCTGGCTCGTCATGATGATGTCGATAAGATTGCCTTTACGGGTAGCACGGAAGTGGGTCATGAAATCGTCAAATCTTCTGCCGGTAATTTAAAACGTGTTTCACTGGAACTGGGAGGAAAATCACCCAGCATTGTCTTCCCCGATGCTGACCTGGAGCTTGCCGCACAGGGAGTTGCGGGTGCCATTTTTTTCAACCACGGACAATGTTGCGCAGCGGGTTCGCGTCTCATGGTCCATGAAAATGTATATGAAGAACTGATCGGGCATGTTGCAGATATTGCCAAAGAAATCAAAGTTGGGCCTGGGATGTGCTCGGATACTGAGATGGGGCCTCTGGTTTCCCGTGAACAACAGGAGCGAGTCATGAATTATATTCGCTCAGGAGAACAGCAAGGGGCCAAAACCCGCGCAGGCGGCAACAAGCCGGGTAACGGAATGGAGTCGGGGTGTTATGTTGAACCCACTGTTTTTGACAATGTGAACTCAGATATGAAAATCGTGGCGGAAGAAATTTTCGGCCCTGTTGTGGTCGCCGCACCATTTGAAGATCTTGATTCAGTAATTGCCCGCGGTAACGACACGATTTACGGACTGGCGGCAAGTGTATGGACCAAAGACATTAACAAGGCGCACAGGGTCGCGAAAGGACTCAAAGCTGGAACGGTTTGGGTGAACTGCCACAATATATTTGATGCCGCGGCACCTTTCGGAGGTTACAAACAAAGTGGCTTTGGCAGGGAAATGGGAATCCATGCCCTGGAAAATTACACTCAGGTCAAAAACGTCATCACTCAAATACACTAGCCGTGTAGGCAGATAGCCATGACTCATTGAACCAAAAAGTCGTTTATCTGCAATATAAAGATATTAAAAGATGCCAGTGGAGGTTCTCCGCGCACCAGGCGTGCGGCCAAATTGCAATGGCTCTATTTTTGTGAGAAATGTTTCTCTCGGCTTAACAAGGTTGACACTACCAATCACTCTTGGTTCCAGCTACTTATAAGCCTCACTGGCAACAGGAATTCGAATTTTGAATCGGGTACCCACTCCAGGTTTGCTTTCTACTTCGATACCGCCTTTATGAGCCTCAGCGATGTGTTTACAGATACTGAGTCCCAATCCACTCCCTCCCTCATCCCGTGACCGGGCTTTATCTACCCGGTAGAACCTCTCAAAAATAGACGGCAGATCTTTTTCCGGGATACCAATGCCGGTGTCCTGAATGGATAAAAGAGCAAATCCTGTTTCCTCAAGCAAAGTAACTTTCAGTTCGCCACCTGCTTGTGTGTATTTAATTCCATTCTGCATAATGTTCCAGATCATTTGCCGCAGCCGCACCTCATCCCCATTAATTTCTACCGACTCCAGAAAAGCGATGATGATGGTGATATTTTTATCTTCAGCCAACACTTCAGCGTGTCTGCATACTTCCTCAACCAAATCCCTCAAATCCATCGGCTTGCAATTCAGTTGAATCTGGTTTTCATCGGACCTTGAAAGCACAAACAAATCTTCCAACACCTTGGACATATAATTTATCTCTTCAAGATTACTGATGATGACTTCCTGATACTCCTTGGGATCGCGTTGTTTACTCAATATCAGTTCGTTTTGACCTTTTAACACGGTCAGCGGTGTCCTCAATTCATGCGAGGCATCACTGCTGAATTGACGCATCAAGGCAAATGACTTTTCCAGCCTGTCCATCATTTCATTAAAGGTCAGGGCCAACTGGCCCAATTCATCCTTGACTCTAAAAACCGGGATGCGTTTACTTAACTCTTGCCCCTGACCAATATCCCGTGCCGTTTGTATGATTTTGGAGATCGGTTTCAAAGCCCGTCGAGCAAGAAACCTGGCAAACAATGTAGCCAGCAGAAGAACCGCAGGAACCGCTGTGAACAGGAATATTCTCAAGTTGCTCAGAGTTTCCCGGACCGCTTCCAGGGAAGTACCCACTTGAACAAGGTTGACCAGTTTCTTTTCCCTTAGAATCGGCATCGTAATAACCCGAATGGGATGCTTTCCATCCACTAAAAATGTTTCATAGGAGTTTTTTCCTTTAAGGGCATCGGCATAGGCTTTTTGAGATAATGGAAACTTGGACGCATCAATATTAGCAGAACGGGATCCAACGTTTCCGGAACCATCATAGATTCTATAAAATTTGTTGAGGTTTCCGGCTCCCATAAACTGCTCAAAAAACTGATCCAGTCCAGGTAATGGCGACCGGTTGAATTTCATCACCGCCGAGGTAGCAACTACAGTTGCTGAAACCGTCAAGGAGTTATCGACACTTTCATATAAACGTTTAGAGAGAAAATAGTTAAGAAAAATGCTGAATAGGATGAGGATGGTGCCCAGCAATATGATATACCAGGCGGTCAACCTGGACCGAATGGATTTGAAAGGCATGGCTATTCTTTCATGATGTATCCAACGCCCCGGAGGGTATGCAAAAGCTTTCGGGAGTAGTTTTTATCTATTTTTTTTCTTAAATGGTTGACGTAAACATCTATTACGTTGGTAAAGGTATCAAAATTATAATCCCAGACGTGCTCTGCGATCATCGTTCTCGTTAAAACCTTGCCCTGGTTCCGCAAAAAATATTCCAGCAAACTGTATTCTTTTCCCGTAAGTTCAATTTCCTGGTTTTCGCGTTTCACTTTGTGGCTAACAAGGTCCAAGGTCAAGTCTGCAATCTTCAACGTGGTCTGGACTTCTGCTTTACCCCTTCGAAGTAAAACCCGGATTCTCGCCAAAAGCTCCGAAAAAGCAAAAGGCTTGGTCAAATAATCATCAGCCCCCTGGTTGAGTCCGGTTACTTTGTCTTCTACTGAGTCTTTAGCCGTAAGGAGTAAGATTGGAGTCTCTATTTTTCTGGACCTAAGGGTAGATAATACTTCCAGGCCACCAATTTTGGGGAGCATGAGATCCAGAATTATCAGGTCATACTGATTCTGCTCACCAAGGAGCAGCCCTTCTTCTCCATCGGAGGCTATATCTACAGCGTATGTTTCTTCTTCAAGTCCTTTTTTAATAAAACCTGAAACCTTTTTTTCATCTTCTACAATCAATATACGCATTTAACCATCCCATTTTTTTTGAACTTTATGAAGTTCTATTTCTCCTTTCAACATTTCCACATGCCTTTCACAATCCTTTTGGATCGCTGAATACATGGCTCGGCAACTTTCATCATTGGCATCAATCATTGCCTGTTTGCAAATTTTCACAGCCTCATGCGAAGCTTCCAAGGCTTTTAGAATATTCTCGTTAAACTTTTTACTCATTATCAATCCTGAATAAAAATTATTTTAGTTGTATTCTACCATTAATTCCATGTAGTTGAAGGCCTAATCCAGACCACAACCGGATAGAGCAATACAAGCTGATTTTCCTTGAGAGGAAAATATTCACAGGGTAGCTAAGCCAAAAAGTATCTTTTAGGGTTATTGCTCAGTATCTTCACTCAGTTCCCTTTCAAAAAGGAGTTTGACTAAAATAATTCCTAATGCCGCACCAATAACGGGAAGCGCATTGATTAATTCAAGCAGGTATTTTCCAAAAAAACCAAAATTCGTGATCAGGTAGTGGGCAAACTTTACCCCAGACTGGTCTAACCAGTAAAAAATAAGATTGATGCCGGTACCACAAACAAACCCTATAAATGCCCCAAATCCATAGTATGCGTATTTCATGACTAATTCCCGCCTGTGACTAATTCAACTGGAAAAGATTTCAAAACTTGAACTATGATGATAAAAATAACATTATAGACCTAATTATACATACCTTAAATTCCATTTTTAACCATTAGGGAATGAAATGAGACTTGCAAATAAAACAGCCATTATCACCGGAGGTGGGTCAGGAATAGGTCAAGCCTCTGCAAGAGTTTTCCACAAGGAAGGCGCTAATGTGGTTTTATTTGGCCGAAGAAAACATAAACTGGAAGAAACAGCTCAAGAACTTGGCTCTGGAGTCCTGACTGTTGAGGGGGATATGACTCTGAGCAACGACCTGGACCGGCTCGTCCAGGAAACTAAAAAAACTTTTCAACGTATTGATGTTCTAGTCAATAACGCAGGTCTTTTTAAAGGGTCTCCCCTGCACGACATCTCTGATGAAGATTATGACGAAATGATGAATGTCAATATAAAGGGAGTGTTTCAACTTACACGCAAGGTGCTACCTGTAATGATGGAGCAAAATGGCGGAAGTATTATCCACATAAGTTCTATTCTGGGGATCATAGCTGTGCCGCAGGTAGCGGCTTATAATGTTTCAAAGGGTGCCTTAAATCAACTCAGCCGTTCTATTGCTGTTGAATACGGAAATTATGGCATTCGCTCTAACTCCATTTGCCCTGGATTAATAGAAACTGAAATGACCTCAGAACTGATGAAAGACAAAGAACTGATGGAAGAATGGAGTAAGGACTACCCTATTGGCCGGTTTGGAAAATCTGAGGATGTGGCAAACGCCTGCCTGTTCCTGGCCAGCGATGAGTCATCTTTCATCACGGGGGCGGTACTTCCTGTAGACGGTGGATTCACCGCCCACTAGCCGTGCAGGCAGATAGCTATACCCATTGAGCCCAAAAGTCGTTTACCCGCAATTTAAAGATATAAAAAGATGCCAGCAGAAGTTTTCTGCCCATCAAGGACAGTGCTTGACGAAACCTCCACAGGTGATTAAAATCATAGCCACCGAAAAACTTCAACAGACTTCAACCCTGCAAAACACTAAGGTAACTATTACTAGATGAAGTACGAAACTGTCATTGGACTGGAAGTTCACGTCCAGATTAAAACCAAAACAAAAATATTCTGTTCCTGCTCCACTGAATTTGGAAGCCCTCCTAACGCAAATACCTGCCCCATATGTCTCGGTATGCCAGGAGTGCTCCCCGTTTTAAACAAACAATTTCTTGACTCGGCCATGAAAGCTTGCCTTGCCACCCATTGCGCCATAGAACCGATGAACCGTTTTGCGAGAAAAAACTACTTTTATCCCGATCTGCCCAAGGGATATCAGATTTCGCAAATGGCTCACCCTTTGGGAACAAGCGGATTCATCAATATCAATGTAGATGGCAAGCAAAAAAGAATAGGTTTGACACGTATTCATATGGAAGAAGATGCTGGCAAGCTGATTCATGGGGAAAACCTGGGGAGCCCGGGAAAAAGTTACGTCGACTTCAACCGCACCGGAGTCCCTCTTTGCGAAATAGTCAGCGAACCTGACATACGTTCACCAGAAGAAGCCCGCGCATACTTGACAGAGCTGAAAGCAATTCTGGAGTATACGGAGGTCAGCGATTGTAATATGGAAGAAGGTAGCTTGCGATGTGATGCCAACGTTTCTATTCGCCCTGTCGGACAAAAAGAGTTTGGAACACGCACCGAATTAAAAAACCTGAACTCATTTAAATTTGTTCAAAAGGCTATCGAATATGAGGTTGATCGACAAACCAGGATTCTGGATCAGGGTGAAAGTGTTAAACAGGAGACCAGGCTTTATGACTCTGACAAGGGGGAAACCTTCTCAATGAGAAGCAAAGAAGAAGCCCACGATTATCGTTATTTTCCTGATCCTGATCTGGTTCCTATTGAAATCAGTGAGGCATGGATTGAAGAAATTCGCAAGACAATTCCCGAGTTGCCCGAACAGAAAAGGGAGCGTTTTGTTAACGACTACGGAATCCCTGAATATGACGCAGGAGTTTTAACTTCATCAAAATTTCTGGCAGATTATTTTGAACAATGCGCTACCCAGTTTTCCAAAGCTAAAATTATCAGCAACTGGATAATGGGGGACTTGCTGAGGGAATTAAAAAAAGATAACAGGAACATTGAAGAAAGCCCGGTCTCTCCTTCTGCGCTTGTTGAGCTGCTAAAACTGATTGATTCGGCGACAATCAGCGGTAATATCGCTAAAGGGGTTTTTGAAGAAATGTATCAGACACAAAAACCTGCCGACCGTATTGTAGAGGAAAAAGGACTAAAGCAAATCACCGACAGTTCAGCCATAGAAAAAATTGTGGACGAGGTTATTGAAGCCAATCCCAGCCAGGTCGAAGAACTCCGTGGCGGCAAAGAGAAAGTACTCGGATTTCTTGTTGGACAAATCATGAAAGCAAGCAAAGGAAAAGCCAACCCTGGGATGGCCAACAAATTGTTAAAAGAAAAAATAGGTGTATGAGTAT
>WAHY01000003.1:118638-123995 GCA_009873635.1 Nitrospinota bacterium | reverse complement strand
TATCGACCCCCTATTCATTCGAAATCACAAAAAAGCCTGTTGCCTTAATAATACTGCTTCTTATTCTGGGAGCTCTAAGCAACAACACCTTTGCCAATCCAATAAAGTCCGATGACAATCGATTTCTGGACAATGGTGATGGAACAATTACAGACACCAAAACCAAATTGATGTGGATGAAACAAGACTCCTACCTTCATTCAGGACACTGGCTCAATTGGATGGAGATTCACGATTATGTCCGGCAGCTCAACAAAGAAGGGTTTGCCCATTATATTGATTGGAAATTGCCCACAACCCAGGAGCTTATAACGCTGTACGAACCCGAAAAGGTAAATAGTTCACAGGTGGGAAAAGAAATGAAAATACACACCGACCCCATTTTCGCGAAAAATGGCAGCGGCTCCCTTTGGTCAGCAGAAGAAAATGGACGTTACAATGCACTTGGAGTGGTTTTCAATACTGGCGAAGTATTTAACACCAATAAAAAGTCCCGCTCCCGAAAAGCCACTCGGGCCGTGCGAGTCAACCCGAACTGAGTTTATCCTTTAAAGACGGAAAACAAAAAATGACAGCTTCAATGAAAGTACTTTTAACAACATTATTACTCATTTCAACCGTTGTTCCTGTTAGCGCCACCTACCCTTCACTGGATATAGCGCACTGGGACCTTTCTGTATCAAGTGATAGAAATGACCCGGGCTATCAAAAAGTCAGAAACCTGGTCTCAAAAAAACAGTATGACGAGGCCATCGAAATTCTTGACAGAAAAATAACTGAACAACCCAAAGAATCGACCCCTGAGATTCTAAAAGCCCTGATTTTAAATGAAAAAGATGAACCTCTTAAAGCCCTGGATGTATTGCTCATTGGGTTTAAAAAAGAACGCCAGCACCCAGCCTTACACTTCGGCTTCTGCCAGATTCACCGCAAACTTGGAAAAGGCATGGTCTCTGAAAAGGCGTGTATCATAGCCGCCCAGCAGCATCACCAGGACCCATTGGCGCATTATGAATATGCTTTAACTTTGATGGCACTTGGCAAAGCTAAAGAAGCGAACAAAGAATTAGCAGAAAGCGCCAAACTGTCTCCTAAAAACTCAACATACCCTTATGAACGAGGGATGATTTTCAATTACCTGAACCAGAATGATGAGGCTGAAAAATCTTTCGAGCAAGCATTTTCTTTAGACAATACTAATGTTGAAGCGGCTTATCAGCTCGCCTACCTGTATGCAACACGAAATAATAAAGAGAAGGCGGAGTTTTATATCAATCATATTCTGGACCACCATCGGGGTCACCCCAAAGCAGGGTCAGCCAAACTACTTAAAGAATATATATTTCAAGGTGCTATCGACAAGCTTCCATTAAAAGTCGTGCCGGGACAATATCATTTAAGTCGCTCAAAATCTCTTTACAAGTCGAAACAGTACGGATTGTGCATTATTGAAGCTGAGACAGCGGCCCGACTGAGCCCAAATGACATTAACACACAAGAGATTCTTGTCGGTCTTCATAGCATGTTTTTGCGGCTGGATAAGGCAGAAAAGTCTGTTAACAAATTTATTGAATACGCAAAAGATAACGACAAACTTAAAAGCAGGGGATATCAGGAATTGGGTGATTTAGAAGTGCTTCGTGGACATCTGGGAAAAGCCAAAGACCTATATGAAAAAGCCAAAAGCCTGGGAGACCCAAATGGTATTGCCAAGGCCTCTCTGGAAGAGTTCCCGAAAAACATGGACTCGACGGAGCAACAACCTTTGAACCCAAATGCTTTATTCATCAATCCCAGTGAAGCAATGAACAGGAAGGGAGAAATCTTCGCTCATTTTGGAATGTATGAACGAGCCCTGGGTATCTATTCCATGGTATTGAGATTGGATCCGAATAACCTCACTGCCCTACTTAATACGGCAACTGCCAATTATAAAAAAGAAAAGTACAATCGGACCATATCCATCCTGGAGAGGCTGTTAGTCATCCACCCCAATCATGAACATATAATCGCCCACCGGTTACTGCTGGCACGCTCATACGTTTTGAATGGGGATCTTGGTGATGGAATCAAACACCTTGAAATTGTGATGAAATTGAATCCCGGCCTGAAAAAAGTCATCTCCTCTGACCCTACCTTTGAAAAGTTAAGGGCTTTAGAAGGTTTCCAGAATTTAGTCCAGTAGAAAATTACAAATTCCGGCTAAACTTAAAGTTAAGTTTGACTTTAATTTTTCGTTCCTGTCTAATGCTCTACATCTTGCTCTTTATAGAATTTCACAAAGACTCCACGAACCCAAACTACGGGGAGCGGCACATGACCAGGAATCAATATGTACCTAAACATAGAAAGTTTTTCTCAGTTGCTATAATTTATTTCACAGTAGTTATCTTTCTGGCACATTCTCCAGGAGCATTTGCCGCCAGTATTTGCAAAGAGGGCCTAAAAGAACTGCAAGGCAGTCAGGAAGTCATTCAGTCCAAGGGCGGACTATGGGGATACCTTGAAAAATCTGGTTCGTTAAAGGACAAATCCATACTGGGACTCCAAATTGATGGAAAACTTCAACGCCTGATAGTTACTTTTGAGTCATTGTGCGAACAAGGCAAAACACCTACCCCGAAACTTCATGGGTTGGTTTTGGGATTGATTGGGGATGCAAGGATGATTTTCAACAGAGCTGCTGACCGGCAACCCAAAGATAAGGTTTTAGAAAAATTAAACGGCCTCAGTAAAAATATTGATGAGTTGCAAGCACAACTACCTGACTGAAATACCATGCCTGAATTGAAAGAAGGAAAAAAAGCACCAGATTTTACAGCTATTGACCAGGACGGGAAAAAGGTCAAGCTCAGTTCGTTCAAGGGTAAAAAGAATGTCGTGCTTTATTTTTATCCCAAAGACATGACCCCCGGCTGCACGACCCAGGCTTGTGATTTTCGTGACAATCACAAAAAATTCAAGAACACTGTCATTCTTGGTGTGAGCATTGACTCAACCGAAAGACATCAGAAGTTCATTGAAAAATACGGCCTGCCTTTTACTCTGCTTGCCGACACTGAGAAAAAGGTGGTTCAAAAATATGGTGTCTGGCAGGAGAAAAAACTCTACGGAAAAACTTTTATGGGAATTGTCCGAACCACCTTCATCATAGATAAAAACGGCGTCATTCAAAAGATATTCCCAAAAGTCAAAGTTAAGACCCATATCGAAGACGTCCTTTCAGCATTGAAAGAAATTTAAAAGGCTTCGATTTTTAGAAAAAGCAGCCTCACGAAGGAGCCATCAATTTTTCAATCTGCCTGACGGTTTTAGGAATTTTACTGGAAAGGTTCAAGCAGCCGGCAGTTGTCATCACAAGGTTGTCCTCTATACGAATACCTATTTTTTCATCGTAGTTTTTTCCGTTCAATCGAATGCGGAACTCCCCATACAATCCCGGCTCGTTGCTGATCATCCAACCCGGCTTCATTGGCTCCTTAAGATAATTTCGAAAAGGATCCCCATCGTGTTCCTGCTCACCCATCAAGTGCCCCACACCGTGTGGACGACCTTTATACTGAAGTTTTAACTTTCCACCAAGTGCCCTAAAGTCTCGTTCAAGCCCATCATTAATCTTATCCCAGCAAACAGCATTCAACTCATCCATCGTCACCCCGGCCCGTGCATTTTTCTCAACAGCAACCTGGGCTTTTAAAACAATTTCATATAGTATCTTTTGCATGGGGTTGAACCGACCGGAAACAGGAAATGTTCGGGTGATGTCGGCGTGCATGGTCATCCATCGAACTCCAAAGTCAATCAGCATCATTTCATTTTTTGCGAAATCATCATCATTCTTAGTGTAATGGAGGACCGTTGCGTTGGAGCCTGATGCGACAATAGACGGATAACTGAGTCCATATGGCGTATTCATCAGCATTTGCCCTTCCAGAAACCCCTGCACCTGGCATTCATTACTGAAGTTTTTAAAGTTTTTCAGCATGGCCTTATACCCGCCATTGGTTATTTCCTGGGCCTTGCGGGCATTGGCAATATCATATTTATCCAGCGGCAGCCGCAATTCAAAATGGATCTTCATGATGTTTTTCAAGGCACCCCTGGGAGCCTTCCAGGACCTCAACCATCCTTCAAGCCTTTTCTTAAAATCGAAATTATGATCAGTGGAAATGTTGACCGCTTTGCCATTTTTAATACCTTCCAGCCAAAGGGTTCCCATTGTTTTTTTCTTCTGCTTCATGAACCGCTCTTTCAGAACATCCTTGAACTCGCGGATATCACGAACATCCTGAATTCCCGTCACCGAACGCACTTCCCTCACACTTTTTTCGTCGCCAACACCGAAACGGACCCCTTCCCAAAATTCCAAAATTCGATCCTTACGATCCACGAATAAAATCTCTTTCGACTCCCTTGAGCTCGGGTCCAATAGCAGAATGACATTGTTCTGATTAATGCCTGTCAAATACATCATTGCCGGTTCCTGGTAGGTTGGAGTATAAGCGTAAGACCAGGTTGTCTTTCCCGCAGGACCATAAGGAACACCTGTGATCGCCATGAGCTGGCCTTCCTTCTCCATCAACTTTTTTCTTCTGTCGCGGAACCTGCGCTTGGCAAAAGCTCCTGCTCCTCCATCCCGGAATATCCCTGTATGAACTTTTTTTAAGGTTTTCATAAATTATATTTGTTTTAGACTTGATCTATTATAAGTTGTGGTTTTATAAATTGATTTAGCTGAGAAAACATTTTGTTCGTCGATGAGATCATTTGCGTATCACCGTCGCACTAATGGTTAATCATACTATAAGCTTGGAAGTCACCCAACCCCTCATAATTTAAATTAACGAATCAATACTCTTAATATGTGTGGACGTTATACTTTAGCCAAACCTTTAAAGCTCATCGAGTCCCATTTCGGTCCTCTCCATATAAATCTTGATTATCGTCCAAGCTACAATATAGCTCCCAGTCAACTTTCTCCCGCGGTCATCAATGGTTCCGATCAAAGGGAATTGATAGCACTGAAGTGGGGGCTGGTGCCGCCATGGGCAAAAGATGAAAAAATGAAACTGATTAACGCCCGTTCAGAAACCGCACATGAAAAACCCAGCTTCAAGAGTTCATTGAGATCTAAAAGGTGCCTGATTCCTGCTGATGGGTTTATAGAGTGGAAGGGTGCTGAAAAACAGCCTTGCTTTATTTATTTAAAAGATCAGGCACTCTTTGCCTTTGCGGGACTATGGTCAAGCTGGAAAAATCCTGAAGGCGTGAGCATCAATACCTATACGATTCTAACCACCGAGGCAAATGAAACTCTAGCCACGATTCACCAGCGAATGCCGGTCATCCTGCCAACC
>WAHY01000003.1:107018-118540 GCA_009873635.1 Nitrospinota bacterium | reverse complement strand
TTTGCGGGACTATGGTCAAGCTGGAAAAATCCTGAAGGCGTGAGCATCAATACCTATACGATTCTAACCACCGAGGCAAATGAAACTCTAGCCACGATTCACCAGCGAATGCCGGTCATCCTGCCAAGCGAAAAATATGAGTGCTGGCTCGCGCCAGACTCAAACCTTGATACCGTCCGGAGTCTTTTAAAGCCCTTTCCTTCAGAGGAGTTCGACTTTCATCCTGTATCGAAAGCTGTCAACTCCCCGAAAAACAATCATCCAGAAATTTTAGCCGAGAACCTCGGCAATTAGATGGTTGCCTTTTCCCGATAACTACGATTCTTGATTGCCCATCCTCTCTGAGGCTTAAGATTAAATATTAGTGAGGTTTTAAATCTTTTTTTTCAAAACACCCAACCATTCCTTGTCTTTTCTCTTTTCAGCAGAAAAAGGAGTTTTATCGAGTTGCTGGATTTCAAATTTACCCGAAAAATGCGTTTCAATGTCTTCACGGGTTGTGTTGTAGGGTGGCCCGCCTTCTTGATCCGTATGATAAAACAATCCCACCAGGATTCCTCCCGGTTTCAACATACGCGTAACATTGAGGACGTAATCTTTCCTTTGTCGAGGAGGAATGGCACAAAAAAATGTCTGTTCAAGAACCAGGTCGTACCTGGAATTGTGGGAATCATCCATATCAAAGAAGTCCTGATACAATACCTGCCCATTCAGGTTTCTTTCTCTCAGTGTTTTTTCGAGATAATTGACAGCACCCTGGGAAAAATCTATCGCCGTAACATCAAAGCCGTTTTCTGCCAGAAAAACCACCTCGTGCCCTCTTCCACAACCCGGAATCATTACTTTACCTAAAGGCAGTTTTTTGTCTTTCCACAATTTTATAAAGGGAGGAGCGACCTGGCCCAGGTCCCAACCCAGGTCATTGGAATCATAATGACCTTGCCAGTCTTCCCGGCTGTATTCTTTCTCGCTCATTTCAGGTTAAAATATTCAACAAGATTTTGAACTGCCGCCCTGCCCATTGCTTCAACCGCCTCGAGGCTGTTACCCCCAATATGTGGAGTTACCATTAAATTGGAAAGGCTAAGGAACTCGGTATCAGTTGGAGGTTCCTCCCAAAACACATCCAACCCTGCTCCCGCGATTGCTCCTGACACCAAAGCATGGTGAAGGTCTCCCTGGTGGACCACGCGGCCTCTGCTGGTATTAATCAGAAAAGCCGATCTTTTCATTTTTTGAAACACTGAGTTATTGATAAAATTTTCAGTGTCTTTAGTCAATGGGACATGGAGGGTTACAACATCGGACGCGGCAATGAGCTCATCAAATCCCGTCTCCTTAGCACCCCATTGACGGCAAAATTCGTCGCGGTCAGCGATATCCCTAACAATGATATTGCACTGAAAGGGCTGTAAAAGACGTACCAACTCTTGCCCAATATTGCCGCACCCAATAACACCAATGGTTTTGCCACTCAGGTTTTGCCCTCCACTGCGGTTCCAAACTCCGCTCTTTAACTCCTCTGATACAGATAACATATTATGGCAGAGCCCAATCATGAACCCGATAGTAAGTTCAGCCACTGATCTTTTATTAGTGCCTGATGTCATTCGAAAACCTATTCCAGACAGTTCCAACGCTTGCTGATCGATATTATCCATCCCTACTCCATACTTTGAAATCATTTTCAACTTGGGCAGGGAACGTATTAATTCCACATTGACAGGATCTCTCCCAATAATAGCGGCATCAGCATCCTTTAAAAACTCAATCAGTTCCGAACCAGAAAGATACCTGTCATTTTGGTTAAAGACTGAATCAGGAAAATAACTCGATAATTCGTTTTTCAGGGCAGACGAATTGCAAAAAGCCGGAGGCGTGACTGCGACTCTTGGTAAATCCATTTTTTAATCCAATAACTGGGTAACAATTGAAGCCCCAGCAGTATATGTGCCTATCACAGACCCCATACTCGAAAAAAAGAAAATCAAAAACAGTCTGGCTACTCGGTTCTTCCACCACATAGAATAAACAGCAATATCTTCTCGCAAGGTTTCAAAGTCACTCACTTTGGGTTTACGCAGATAGGACTCCACCAAACCCACAACCATACCCGCCCCAATTGTAGGGTTTAAAGAAGTCAAGGGAGCCGCGAAAAAACCGGTAATGATAGAGACCGGATGGCCCAGGGCAATCAGAGTCCCCAGCGCACAAAAACCTCCGTTTAACAGCACCCAGGTCAGCACCAGCTTTTCACCCAATTCAGGAGATTGGTAATAACCAACTCCAAACATTGCCAGTATAAATATACAGATCCCCCAGCCTATGAAGTATCCAACCCGACTTGGCGGGGGCTTTTGATCAAGCATTGCCAAATGCTCCTCATCCGGGGGCGATTCAACGGTCGGTAACATGCCGATCAAATGTCCCGCACCTACCAACGCCAGGATTTTTTTAGGCGCTTCCGGTTCGCGGGCAATCTGGGCCAGGCGTCCTACCATGTATTGGTCTCTCTCATCTATGAGAACCCTTTTGATCTGGGGCAACTCTTCACCAAATTCACTCACTACCGAATGCAGCATGTCTCCCTCTTTGAGGTCTTCAATCTGCTGTTCGCTGATCTCTTCACCAACGAACACCCCGGCAATCAAACCACCAATGATTTTCAGTTTTTGCCAGAATGAGACTTCGGTGACTAAACGATGAAGAGTGGTCGAAATATTACGATCAATCACCTCCAGCCTGACATTATTTTCATGTGCCAGTTCAACAGCCCGAATCATTTCCTGTCCTGCTTCAACTCCAATGCGTTCAGCAAGACGTTTCTGATAAGCAGTCAAGGCCAGGTTGATCAAAAGAAGACCGGCCTTCTTTTTACGAAACACCTGATAGATGTCCAGATTCTTCCACCAAGCCTGATTAGTGATATTTTCCAGGCGAGGCGGACACAGTTCCACAGCAACACAGTCGTAATCACCATTCTTGATATGTTCCTCGACCATATCCACACTTAACTGAGAGACATGGGCCGTTCCCATCAAAGTCACTTCCGTATCGCCAAAGTGAGCGATTTTTATAACGTCTTCTTGCTTTTCCACATTATCCTTTCACTAACAGCAGAGAATTGACAAAACCAAACGACTTATGCGACAAAATATTAATTGAGTTAAAATGAGGAGGATTTCTTCCGTCTACAGGATAACCTTCAATCTATGAACCCCATAATTTACCATAAACCACTTTGGTATTGAATCGGTCTTTTTATGCATCCCTTTAAACTCCAGTCTGATTATGAACCAGCTGGCGACCAACCTCAAGCTATCGAAAAACTGGTAAATGGCCTGGACTCCAGCCCCAGTTCCCAGACTCTTTTGGGCGTTACAGGTTCGGGAAAAACTTACACCATTGCCAATGTTATTGAACGAGTACAAAAGCCGACTCTCGTTCTGGCTCATAATAAAACTTTAGCAGCCCAACTTTACAATGAGTTTAAAACATTCTTTCCCGACAATGCGGTGGGGTATTTTGTCAGCTATTACGATTATTATCAGCCTGAAGCCTATTTGGCCCAAACTGATACTTATATTGAAAAAGATGCCTCCATCAATGATGAGATTGACAAAATGAGACATTCGGCCACCCATGCTTTGTTTGAGCGGAGGGATGTCATCATCGTTGCAAGTGTATCCTGTATTTATGGTCTGGGTTCACCTGAAGCCTACCACGGTATGCTTCTATTTTTGGAAAAGGGGAAAGTTCTTGAGAGAGACCATGCTTTACAGAAGCTAGTAGAAATCCAATATAAGAGGAACGATATAGACTTTCAACGTGGCACCTTCCGGGTAAGGGGAGATGTTTTAGAAATTCTTCCTGTATATGAACGGAATGAAGCGCTTAGAATTGAGTTTTTTGGTGATGAAATTGAGAGAATTTCATCATTTGATCCTCTTACCCGCCAAACGCTTCGAGATTTGGACCGCATTGCCATTTATCCCGCGAGCCATTATACGACTCCTAAAGAACTTCTTGATAAGGCCATGGAGAACATCCGCAAAGAGTTAATTGAACGGGTGGCCTATTTCGAAAGCCAGAACCTGTTGATCGAAGCCCAGCGAATCGAACAACGTACCATGTTTGACCTGGAAATGATTAAGGAAGTCGGTTATTGCCAGGGCATCGAAAATTATTCACGACATCTTATGGGCAGACCAGCCGGCCAGGCTCCACCAACTTTGCTCGATTACTTCCCAAAAGATTCACTTTTCATTATTGATGAGAGCCACGTTACCCTGCCGCAATTACAAGGTATGTATAAAGGGGATCGATCTAGAAAAGAAACTTTGATTCGTTATGGTTTCAGGCTGCCTTCAGCCTTTGATAACCGCCCCCTCAAATTCGAGGAGTTTGACAATCATATCAACAATGTAATTTACGTTTCGGCCACACCCGGCTCTTATGAACTGGGAAAATCCTCCAACCAGGCAGTGGAACTAATAGCAAGGCCAACAGGACTGGTCGACCCGGATATAGAAATAAAACCTGTAGCCACCCAGGTGGACGACTTGTACAACCAAATCCGTTCCCGGGCAGAAAAAAATCAACGCTGTCTAATCACAACATTGACGAAAAGATTTTCAGAGGATCTTGCGGAACATTATTCCGAGCTTGGTCTAAAAGTAAAATACCTGCATTCAGACATTGTCACACTTGAGCGGACCCAGATCATTCGGGAACTCAGAATGGGAGAGTTTGACGCTTTAATAGGTATCAATTTATTGAGGGAAGGTCTTGATATTCCCGAAGTATCACTCGTTGCGATTTTAGATGCTGACAAAGAGGGCTTTCTGAGATCAACCACATCCCTGATTCAAACATCTGGAAGAGCCGCCAGGAATGTTTCTGGGAAAGTTATCCTTTATGCTGACCAGATTACCCAGTCCATGCAAGCCGCAATTGATGAAATGAATCGCAGAAGGGAAATCCAGCTAAACTATAATCAGGAAAACGATGTAACACCTCGTTCAATACAAAGAGCAATTGAACAATCCATGGAATACCCTTTAGTGCCAGAACTTGAAATGCAGGTTATGGAAGAAGAGGAAGCCTATGAATCCGGGAAACCTGTTCTTGAGCTGATTGCCGAATTGGAGAAGAAGATGCTCTCTGCTGCAAAAGATTTGAACTTTGAAAAAGCCGCCGAACTCAGGGACAGGATAAAAAGATTGAGGGAAAAAGACCTGGAAATTATTCTATAAGAATTTCATCTTGGCGCTCCCCTTTTTTCCCTGGATCTCAAAGTTATAAAGCTTGAAATTGAAGCTTCCGACTCAGGGAGAATGTCCAGCCATTTTACTCCTGTCACATAAGGGCTAAAGCCACTTTTGGGGTTCTTCCTTAAGTTCTTAACCTCCCCCCTTTGCAGTTTTATACTACCGCTTTCCGGAAGTTCAGCGGATATATTTAAAAGGTGATGTTTTTCCACTTCAAGTTTATGGCTGATCAGCGCCCCGCCTGAGCTGATATCCCTGATAACTCCGGAATCTTCAAATTTTTTATCACCTTCTTCATAAAAAAAGTAGCGGGAATATTAGCCTTAAAACGTTCAAATTTTCTGAGGTTATGCATATCAGCGTTACGAGGATATTCGATAACCAGTAGAGAAATCGCTTGAGCCAAGGCATAACTTGCAGAAGACTTGAAATTCACAAATAACCCATCTTTAATGAAATGAATTTGTACACCGGTTTGAGGAGCTACCCTGTATACATCGCCCCCTACCTTGGGCAGATCGGTAATTACATACTGCCCTTTCAACCAACCTCTTATACATACACTAAAAACTTCACCACGTATGGTAGCAGTAACTTTCTGTCCCATTACAAAAGGAATATCAGCACTTTCAATAGCCATCTACAAAAACCTCTAAAATGCCATAACCCGTGTTATCTGATACAACTTCATTGATTATTTCCATTAGGATGAACAAACTAAACAACCTTATCTGGATATTCAAGCAAAAAAAAGTACTATAAATCAGAGCAAGCTGAAGAAACGATTTCTCAATGGTTATGAGGGTTGCGGAGAAGACCCTTGCGAAGTATTTGAGGGTGGATAAAGCTCAAAATACTTCTTGAGAACTGCCCCGGCAATTGGCGCGGCTGTTGCCCCACCATGTCCTCCATGCTCTATAATAACGGACACCGCAATTTCCGGCTTTTCATATGGGGCAAAAGCAACAAACCAGGCATGATCTCTATACTTAACAGGTATGGCCTCACCTTTTTCCAGTTCCTCATTAGATTTCATTCTTACGACCTGTGCGGTTCCGGTTTTTCCAGAGACAACAATGTTTTTTAGTCGAGATTTTTTTGCTGTCCCCCGGGCACCATTCACAACATCCCGCAGGGCCTTCCTGACCTGCTCCAAGTGGTCGGGGTCCACCTCCAATTGACCAACAATATTAGGGAAAAATTCATTATGACTATGTCCTTCAGGCCCTTCAATACGTTTCACAAGATATGGCTTAAGAAGAACCCCCCCATTAGCTACTGCTGAAATCATGCTTGCCTGCTGTATAGGGGTCACCAGGTTATAACCCTGACCGATAGACGCAGAAATAGTCTCCCCTAACAACCAGGGTTCCTTTTTATTCCGCAGCTTCCAACGAGTTGTAGGAATCAACCCTCTTTTCTCCTGGCTTAAACCCAGCCTGGTGGGACTACCCAGCCCAAAACGCTTTGCGTATTTGGCAATCGTATCTATACCGAGACGATGGCCAATAGTATAAAAATAAACATCACAGGATTGAACTAACGCATCGTGCAAATTCACCGAGCCATGCCCGGATTTTTTCCAGCATCTATACCTGCCCCGGCCCAACTTAAAATGTCCGGGGCAAAAAACAGAAGTATCAGGTTTAATAATCCCTTCCTCAAGTCCCGCTATTGCCGTTACTATTTTATAAGTGGACCCTGGAGGATATTGACCATGGATAGACCTGTTTTGCAACGGGTGCCACTCATCGTTCACCAAAGAATTCCAGTTTTCAGGTGAAATCCCTGCGGCAAACAAGTTTGGATCAAATGAAGGATTACTGGCTATTGCAATGACCTCACCTGTCTGAACCTTCATCACCACAACAGAACCATTCAAATCTTTTTCCATGGTTCCTGAAATCAATTTTTCCAATTCCTGCTGAATCCTTACGTCCAAAGTCAGGATCAGGTTGTTTCCACTTTGTGGTGGAAATTTACGTAATGTCTGAAGTTCCCTGCCGGAAACATCCACCTCAACTTCCTTGTATCCCTTTTTTCCTCGCAAGGTAGCTTCATAAATATTTTCCAAACCATTTTTTCCAACAAAATCACCTTGCCTGTAATTGGAGTCTTTATCACTTTCAAGGCTTGCCTTGGAAATCTCGCCAAGATAACCCAATGTGTGGGATGCCAAACTGCTGTACACATAGTTCCTTAAAGGTTCGGCCTTTATGTGTATCCCCGGAAGGCTCATATTATTCTCTTCTACAAAAGCTACCTCCTTCCGGGAGATATCTCCTTTAATCAAAACTTTTTCAAAGGACTTACTACTCCTCATATCTTTTTTCAGCTTTTCCCGGTCAAAAGAAATTTTTTGAGACAACTTGTCCAAAGATGAATCCAGTTCGCTCACATCTTCAGGAGTTAAATATAAGTTGAACGCAGGCCGAATGCTGACCAGAGTCTCACCATTTCTATCTTTGATCATTCCCCTGTTTGCGGGCAAGGTGACCATTCGGACCCTGTTATTTTCTGATAGTCCAGTCAGGTATTGCCATTTCAAAATCTGCAGATACCAGATACGCATCCAGAGACAAAGAAAGGAAACCACGACAAGGATAGCAAAGACGCGGACCTTTTTCTTTATCGCATCGGTGGTTTCAATACCATAACGGAACGCGGTCATCTCATCATCCCCATGTAAGGATTAACAGTTTTTGACTGTACCCAGTTATCAACCTTATCAAACACCATGAATATGAATGGACCTATTAATGAATTATAAATACTGTACACAGGCAAGAACTGGTATAAAAAGCTTGACGCCACCTCTCCCTTCAAGATAACACTCATTGAAAAATAAAACACAAGACCATCAAAGATGGATGAAAAAACAAGAAATATCCCGATCGGTATCATTCCTTCAACAAAGAATTTATCCTTTAAAGTAGAAAAAAAATAGGCGATCAATCCTTTCGAAAGGGTATTCACACCCAACAGACCCCCGGAAAGGCTGTCCTGAACAAGTCCAAGGGCAAGTCCAGTCCCTATTCCTCTAGCCCGCGAATAGCGAACTCCACAATAGACTACCCATATAAGAACCAGGTCTGGAGTGATACCACCAAAAGAGAAGAGCTCCAACCAGGTGGTCTGGGCGGAAAATAAAAATACTGCAATTAGAATCTGAGTAAAAAAATACATAAAAAACTAAGGCAATAGAACAAGAACCTCTTCCAAACGGGACAAGTCTGAACCAGGATTTAAAGTGATTTCCTGAAACAGCCCCTGTTTCTTTCTAAAAACCTGTGAGACTTTTCCAATTACCAGACCTTTAGGGAAAATCCCTCCCAACCCCGAAGATAATACCTGGTCGCCTACTTTAACTTCTACAGTATTTGGAACATACTTCAGTTGGCACATATCTTCACCCATACCAACTACAACGCCTGATACCCGGGTATCCTGGAACAAGGCATCCACAGCGCTACGGCCATCAACAATCAAAAGTACTTTTGATGTGTTAAGTCCAGCATGAATAACTTGTCCAATCAACCCAGCATCTGTAACGACCGCGAGGTGGTCCTTTATTCCATCTTGCGTACCCTTATCAATAATTACCACCTTTGACCATTGAGTAGCATCTCTCCCAATCACCGAAGCCACAACAGTTTTCTTTTCCCAATCGTCAGAAGCCATGAGCTTTGACAGTCGCTTCAGACTGGCAATTTTCTCGATAAGCTGGTTCTTTTCTCTTACAAGACGCTGCACTTCCAGCTGTAGCCGATCATTTTCCCTGGCAACGTCTACCAGAAAAAAATAATTATTTATACTGTCGGAGACGGACTGAATAATGTTGGTAAAGAAATTCTGAAATGGGGATAAGATTATTCCAACTGTGGAGTCTAAAAAGCGAACGTTTTTTTCCTGCTTGACACTCAAAGTCATCAAGGCCAGGGAAAAAAGCAATATAGCCGAAACAAGTACAATATTTCTTCTGTTTTTATTTCCCTTGCTGGGCACCGGTTAGAGGGCAACTTTTCTCAGCAGTTTAGGATCGCTCAATACTTTTCCCGCTCCCAATGCAACTGCGGAAAGAGGATCGACAGCAAGGGTTATTGGCAAACCAGTTGCTTCTTTGAGAAGGATATCCAATCCTTTAATCAGCGAACCGCCACCAGCAACCACAACCCCCTTATCGACAATATCTGCCGCGAGTTCAGGAGGTGTTCGTTCCAGAGCAATTTTAACCGCTTCGACAATGGTCCCGAATGTTTCGGTCAGCGCTTCTCTAACCTCTTCATCCGAGACGAGTAGGGTTTTAGGAATACCCGCGACAAGATCTCTACCCTTGACTTCCATGGTCATTCTTTTTTTCAAGGGGTAAGCAGAACCGATCTGAATTTTAACCTCTTCAGCCGTTCGCTCACCAATCAAAAGGTTATATTTCTTTTTGATATAGTTCACGATGGCTTCATCCATTTCATCCCCGGCAATACGAACCGACTTGCTATAAACAATACCGGACATGGAAATTATTGCCACTTCGGTAGTCCCACCACCAATATCAATGATCATATTTCCCGTAGGCTCTTGCACCGGGAGGTCAACCCCTATGGCCGCCGCCATCGGTTCTTCTATCAGAAAAACTTCACGTGCTCCCGCTGATTCGGCAGAATCCCTTACAGCCCTTTTTTCTACCTGGGTAATCCCCGAAGGAACCGCTATGACTACCCTTGGACGCACCAACGTTTTACGATTATTATGAACCTTACGGATGAAATTACTGATCATCTTTTCCGTAACTTCAAAATGTGCGATAACACCATCTTTCATGGGACGGATAGCAGTGATGCTGCCCGGAGCACGACCCAGCATTTGTTTGGCCTCCACTCCAACCGCCATCACTTCTTTGGTGTTGCCGTTTATAGCCACCACAGAAGGCTCTCGCAAAACAATTCCCTGGCTCTTGACATGAACCAGAGTATTTGCCGTTCCCAAATCAATCGCCAAATCGTTGGAGAACAAATCCCAGAAAAAATTAAACACTCACAACCTCTTTCACAGATTCAACAAAATTTACGTAACCTCTTGTTTTTCCTCAGGTTTCTTTATAGCAAGGGGTTGTAAAAAAAGCAAGATAATTCCCGGTAGGCAGCTCACATCAAACCAACAATACACAACACGGCATAGAGACCAATATTCCTTTAAAAAACCTACTTACTCACTCATTAATAATGGCTTGCGATTCCCTTGCGTGTTTTATAGTATAGGTGCCTTCTTAAACCAAGAACCGAGAGAAACATATATGCTGAGTGTGATTCGAGAACATGCTGATTCATGGCTGATTAAAGCAATCTTATGGTTGATCATTTTAGCCTTCGTTGGAACCATTTTCTATTCATGGGGAATGGGTGGTGCCTCTAACTCTGGGGGTGGAGTTATAGCAACCGTTAGAGGAGAAAAAATCTATCAAGGTGAGTACGAACACACTTTTAATAACCTGGTCGATTTTTATCGACAACAATTCAGGAACCAGTTTTCTGATGAAATGATCAAAAAACTAAATTTGAAAACTCAAGCTCTTGAAGCTCTAATTCAGAAAAAATTGCTACTGCAGGAAGCTGAAAAACAAAACCTTCGAATCAGCGACACAGAACTGATTTCATATATCAAGGGATTACCAGTATTTCAAAGTGATAAAAAGTTCAGTGAAAAAACCTACCGGAATTACCTGCAGTTTCAACACATGACACCAGGAGAATTTGAAGACAATCAACGTGAGAACCTGGTATTAAGCAAGTTGGAAAAATTATTTTCAGCCAGCTCGAAAGTCTCTCAAAGTGAAATTCGAGAAGCTTATAAGAATGAAGAAGAAAAAGCTAAATTAGATTATGTAAGGTTTAATAATGACCACTTCCAGGTTGATAAAAAATTTACCGACCAGGAGATTAGTGATTTTTTTCAGGCCAATAAAAAACTATTTGAAGTACCGCCACAAATACAGGTGGAGTATGTAAAAATTGAACCCGGGATCTACCTTGAGGATATCGAACCCCGAGAGGAAGATATTGACGACTATTATCAGGCCAAAATTGCTGACTTCAGGGTAAAGAAAATGTACAACGCAAGTCACATACTTGCACATATCAAGCCCTCAGAGATTGAGGCAGAGGCTACTGATAAAGAAAAACAAAAACAGGCTGAAGAAAAAGCAAAAGCAAGGGTGACAGAACTTCTCGAAAAAGTTAAAGCGGGTGCAGACTTTGG